>DASWOP010000114.1:0-20691 GCA_036404255.1 Acidobacteriaceae bacterium
CGTCACGGCAACCCAAGCTGGCAGCACGAATTACTCTGCCGCTGCTCCGGTCACGCAGACCATTATTGTCAACCAGATTGCCCAGACCATCACATTTGCGCCGCTTGCCTCTCCTGTGACCTACGGTGTTGCTCCCATGACTGTCAGCGCAACCGGTGGAGCCTCCGGTAATCCCGTCATCTTCACCATTACGGGACCGGCAACGTTGACCGGCAGCACGCTCACCATCACCGGCGCAGGTACCGTCACCATCACCGCAAGCCAGGCTGGCAACACAAACTATTCCGCCGCGCCCAGCGTATCTCAGACCCTCGTGGTCAATCCCGCCGCGCAGACCATCACCTTTGCGCCACTGGCCACACCCGTGAACTACGGCGTTACGCCCATGACGCTCAGCGCCACTGGCGGAGCCTCCGGTAATCCCGTCACCTTCAAGGTCATCAGCGGATCCGCAACCGTGAGCGGCAACATCCTCACCATCACTGGCGCAGGCATCGTAACGGTTGCGGCAGACCAGGCTGGCAACGCGAACTACGCCGCCGCAACCGAAGTCACCCAGACTGTGACGGTCAATAAAATCGCGCCGGCGATCACCATAACATCTACCCCTACCCCTGTTTTCCTTTTTAATCCGATCACGCTGACCGCAAACATTCCCCCGCCATCGACCAACAGCTGCCTTCTATGTAGCGTGCCTACTGGCACAGTCACTTTCTTGGCGGGAAGCACACCCTTGGGAACGGCAACCCTGAGCGGGCGCAATGCAGTATTAACAACCTCCCTTGCAGCCGTTGGCACCTACACGATCACCGCGGTCTACAACGGGGATAGCAACTTCTCCACGCAGACCAGTGCTCCCGTAACGGAAGTGGCCGTCGACTTCACCCTGACTGGAAGCAGCACTCCATCGCAAGACGTCCTGCACGGAACTGCGGCGACCTACTCGTTCGTAATAACGCCTGTAGGTTCGAGCACGATCCCTGCAGATATCAAGCTGACTCTCACCGGTTTCCCGGGCGCTTCCATTGTCACGTTCACGCCCTCCACCATGGTGTCAGCCAGCGGCACAACCAACATCGTACTTACCGTTCAGGTGCCTTCATATCCTACCGAGGCGGCCAATACGAACCACGTGCCCCAGCGGGCACTGGCACTGATCGCCCTGGGCTCTCTGCTGCTTCCGTTCGGACGCAAACTGAGGGTTGGCAGCAAAAGAGCAGGCCGTTTCCTGTGCCTGATGCTCTTGCTGGCTGGCATGGGTGCAATGGCAGGATTGACCGGTTGCGGCGCGGGCTGGAACCACGAAGACTTCACCCCGACTGTGACCGCAACCTCCGGCGCTCTCTCGCACAACACCGAGATCTCCCTCAGAGTTCACTAAATCGCGACGCCAGCCACTTCCGCCTAACCCTCTTCCGGTGCAAATGCATTGACCAGCTCCGGCGCCTTCACCGGGGAGAGTTTCATCACCTGCATTTGCACGGGACCACGCCGCAACTGCATCGGTGGCAGCTTCACCACCTGTCCGGTACGCAGTGATTCTTCCACTGCGGCGATCACGCGCACATCGCGTAGACCTTCCTCACCATCCGGCTCCGGCATGCGCCCATCCAGGATGCACTCGGAGAAGTACCTGGTCTCTCCACCGAACTGGTCCGTCTCCTTGCCCTTCTCTTCTGCCTTCTTGCCATTCGCGCTTCGTTTCGCCTCGATTGCGCCATGAAACGTATACGCGGGATTGGTCGTGATCCAGCCCGACGTGCCGCCAACGTGGTATTCGCCTATTGGCTCACCCGCATAGCTCACCGTAAACTGCGCAGTGCGGTCGCCTTCAAACTTCAATGTGACAGCCACCGTATCGTGAAAATTGAAGGCCTGTTCCGCCTGCGTGCCCGTTGCATAGACCTCAATCGGCTCTGCCCCGAATATGTTTCGAACAGCGTTGATGGGATACGGCCCCATATCCGCAACCGGACCGGCCCAGAAGCCATTCTTCGCACGATGATTGCTCGCAGCAACGTGCTGAATGAAGGTAGAGGTAAAGCAGCGCGGCGTACCGATCTCACCAGCACGCACGCGTTCGATGATGTCCAGCGTGGTGGGCTCAAAATGCAGGCGATACGCGATCATCAGCTTTGTCTTGCCTGCAGCTGCAGCGGCAATGATGCGCTCGCACTCCTGCACACTGACCGCCATCGGCTTTTCCAGCAGCAGATGCAAGCCCGCATTCAGCGTCTTAACCGCCAGATCTACATGCCCGGGATTCGGCGTGGCCAGATAGACGGCATCCACCTCACCGGAGGTCAGCATCTCATCATATTGCTCATAGGTATACGTTTTGGGAATCTCATATAGCGAAGCAAGAGCCTTCGCTTTCTCTGGGTCGCCGGTAACCAGCGCGGTTATCTGGGAATTATCAGTATGTTTCACGCCGGGCATAAACGCCGACTGCGAGATCCATCCTGCGGCTACCACCGCATACCGCACCTTCACATCATCCGCCATTCGGGACTCCTCCATCAGGCTTCGGACGCAGGAAGAGCAGCATAAGATGCCTTCTCCTCCTGCACCTGTGCAATCCCACCCATTTTCACAAATACGCATCTCAAGAGATTGGAGTGTGTAAGTGCAAGAAGACTTAACCCGCATATCCGGTGCCTCATCCGGCACGCTGCATAAGAAGAGAGGCTTCCTTCATTCACGGCGCTTCTGGCTCAGTGTGGGCGGAGTTCTATGCACGCTTCTTATCGCTGCGGGCATTGCAGTGGAGTACGCGATCCACCATGCCGAACCCATCTTGCGCAAGCGGGTAGTTGAGACCCTCTCCACCCGGTTCCGCACGCAGGTGCAGCTTGACGCTCTGCACATCTCACTCTTCAAAGGCATTCGTGCGACAGGTGAAGGCCTGGTTGTACCGGGCATTGCTACTGAAGGCAACGCGGCCCAGCCGCTATTGAAGGTAAAGAGCTTCGAGTTCCGCACCACCCTTCGCAGCCTGCTGCGGACACCCATGCATGTGGACACGGTATATGTACAGGGCCTCGAATTCAGGCTGCCGCCGAAGGGCGAGCGGCCAAAGATGCCAAAGGAGCAGAAGAGCTCCGGCAAGATTTCGATTGCGGTCGATACCATCATCTGCACTGACACCATGGTGGTCATTGAAACCAACAAGCCCAACAAAGTGCCGCTGGAGTTCGACATCTCCCGGCTTACGCTGACCAATGTGGGCCCCGGCCAGCCCTTTCACTTTCTCGCCAACCTGAGAAATCCAAAGCCGGTCGGCGATATCGCGGCCAGCGGCAGCTTTGGACCGTTTCAAGGCAGCAGCCCAGCAGATACGCCGGTCAATGGTCACTATAATTTTTCAAACGCCGACCTGAGCACTACCAAGGGCATCACCGGCATGCTCTCCTCGAACGGGGACTTCCGTGGTCAGCTCAACAGTATTGTGGTTGACGGCGAGACCGATACCCCAGACTTTGCGCTGGATGTCAGCAACCATGCCGTGCCGCTTGAGACCACATTTCACGCTACCGTGGACGGCACCAATGGTGATGTGTTTCTCGATCCCGTGCATGCCAAACTGTTGCACTCTACCTTCACCGCACACGGCAGCATAACCCGCACCAAAGGCATCCCGGGCCACGACATTGAAATGGATGTGGTGATGGATCATGCGCGCATTGAGGATATGCTCACGCTTGGCTTCAAGACAACGCCTCCGCTGATGAGTGGAGCGCTTGGCATGCATGCCAGATTGAGCATTCCCCCGGGCAAGGTACGCGTGGCGCAGAAAATGCATCTCGAAGGAAACTTTAACATTGCGGGAGCTACTTTCTCCAGCGCAAAGACACAGGACAAGATCGATTCGCTCAGCCTGCGCGCACAGGGGCAGCCGAAGCTGGCCAACCCCGCCGGAGCCGCCGAGATCAATGTGAAATCGCAGATGGGCGGCAGCTTCAAAATCGGAGGGGGTGCCCTTGCAGTCTCCAACCTGCAGTACAGCCTGCCCGGAGCGCAGGTGCTGATGGAAGGCCAGTACACCATGGACGGCAAGACCTTTGAATTTCACGGCATAGTCCGCACTAAAGCACGTGCTTCGCAGATGACAACCGGCATTAAATCCATCCTGCTTAAACCCCTGGACCCTATATTCGCCAAGAATGGTGCCGGAACACAGATCCCTGTGAAGATCAGCGGGACCAAGGATGAACCCCATTTCGGGCTGGATTTGCACGACAAACGCAAATGGGATCACCCTCTGCCGCCGCCTCCTCAATAAACACTTTGACCCTGTAAACAGGTTCTCAGTACATTCCCGGGCATCCAACCTGCGGAAACCAGTGATTTTGTTCGCCTTCCCAAAGAAACCCTCTATTTAGTAACACTTCGCCCCGGATAGGATGGCCCAATAGTGCCATTTCACGTGTTTCATTGCATGGCCTAAGGTAACCATTAGTAACCGGCATGTAACAAAGTGAACTAGATCAACAGGCTTAACAACCAATTGCATCTAACCAACTACTATTAGCTGCTAACAATTTAGCTAAGTTGCACCGGGCCCGAGCTGGGGTTGTCTTAGAAGGAACGCACAATCTTTCTTCCGGAATCCCCTGCTCTTTGTGAAGGTATGGTGGGTTTTATGTGCTTCATTCGCTTGTTGTTGGGCTTGCTACAGCGGTCATTTTCTACCTCCGTTTCGATTCCCCGAAATCATCGCTCTTTTCTAGGTCCGCGCCGCCGGATTGCTCTGGCGGCCATTGCGCTGCTGGCCGTAGCACCTCTGTGTGCGCCGGCCCAAACGGTCTTCGGCTTTCCTGGCACCACGAGCACAGGCTCCAGTACTGCTGCGGTCAGCGTCCCTGTCACCTTCGGAATCGACGGGACGATCTCGTCCATTCGCGTACTCACCGGCGGCATTCCGCAAATGGATTATGTAGCCGCGACCGGTGTCTCCACCTGCACCGTCGGCTCCAGCTTTCTCGCGGGTCAGAGCTGCGTTCTTTCTGTAAAATTCGCTCCCACTGCCCCCGGTACGCGCAACGGCGCAATCGTTCTTCTGGATAGCGGCGGACTGCCGCTGGCGACTCAATATCTCTACGGCGTTGGGCAGGGATCCATTGTCATGATGGTGCCTGCCATCATCAACACCGTGGCCGGCAACGGCAGCTGGCTTTATGCCGGCGATGGCGGCGCTGCAACTGCCGCACAGATCTTCCTCCCCGGCGGCGTCGTGGTCGATCCCGCGGGCAATATATACATCTCGGATTCCGGCAATAACCGCATCCGCAAAGTGACCGCGGCTACGGGTTTCATATCGACCATCGCCGGCAACGGCACTCCCGGCCTCTCCGGCGACAACGGACCTGCCACGAGCGCTGCGCTCAACAATCCTACAGGCCTGACGATGGACGGCGCGGGAAATCTCTATATCGCCGACAGCTCCAACAATGTCATTCGCAAAGTTACAGTAGCCACCGGCATCATTACCACCATCGCCGGGACGGGTACACTGGGGCGCGCTGGCGATGGCGGCGCTGCAACCGCCGCGCAATTGAATGCGCCCAACGGCGTGGTCTTCGACGCCGTTGGCAATCTCTACATTGCAGACACCAGCAATAGCCGCGTCCGTAAGGTGACTCCTGCCGGCGTCATATCCACGTTTGCTGGCAACGGCGGCTACAGTTACACCGGCGACGGCGGGGCCGCGACTTCGGCATCGATGAACTTCCCCTGGGGTCTGGCAACTTCACCCGCAGGCGATCTCTACATCACAGATCTTTACAACGACTGCATTCGCAAAGTGAATGCGCTTGGCATCATCACCACTGTAGCTGGTATCGGCAACACCCCGGGATTCAGCGGAGATGGCGGCAGTGCAACTCAAGCCAACCTGATTACTCCTGCCGGCATCGCTCTGGATCCAGCCGGTAATCTGTACATAGCCGATTCCGGCAACGGCCGCATTCGCAAGGTCAGCGCCGTCACCGGCAACATTAGCACCATCGCCGGCTCAGGCGCTCAGTCTCTCGACGGTGACCTCGGCCCGGCCACGTTTGCAGGTATCTATGGCCCATACGCGCTCACGCTCGATGGCTCCGCCAATCTGTTCATCGCAGACATGTTCCATAACCGCATACGCGAGATCTACAGCTCGCAGGCGTGGCTGACCTTTACCGCGATGCGCGTCGATCGCATATCGTCTCCGACCCCGCAGATTCTGGAAAATGATGGTAATGCCGCGCTCAATATCACCTCTGTGCAGGGCGTACAAAATGCTTTGGGCGTGCTGAATGCTGCCGTAGATGCGGCATCGACCACCTGCATCGCCGGGTCACCCGTTGCGATCAACGGCACCTGCATCGTAGGTGCCGAGTTTGCTCCGACAGAAACGGGTAAGCTCGTCAATGGCATCATCGCTATCGTCTCTGACGCCGTAAATACGCCAGCCACTATCTCCGTCAATGGTGAAGTACAGAGCCTGGACCCCACCACCACCACGCTCACCTCCAACGTCAATCCAGCTTCGGTAGGCGCAAACATCACCTTCACCGCCACCGTCAAGCTGACCAGCACAGGCACCACACCCACTGGCACCGTGAAGTTCATGGACAGCACCGGTGTGATGGGTACGGCAACAATGAACGCCGCCAGCGTTGCCACCTTCAGCACTACCACTCTCCCCATTGGTCTGCACTCCATCACCGCGGTGTATAGCGGAGATGCGAACAGTTCGCCCAGCACCTCCAACATCATCATTGAGAGCCTGAAGCAGGCCACCTCCATGACGCTGACCACCAGTTCAACTCCAGTGATCGCGGGCACGGCAGTCACCTTTACCGCTACCGTCACCGGCGGCAGCGCTGTTCCCACCGGCAGCGTGATCTTCCAGGACGGAAGCACCTCCATCGGCACAGGAGTCATCAACGGCAGCGGCCTTGCTACATTCACCACCTCGTCACTCAACGCTGGTCCGCACACCATCACAGCAGCTTACGGCGGTGACACCAACAGTCTGGCTGCCGCATCCGTCTCTATCTCGCAAATCGTGAAGGCGTTTACGACAACCACTCTCGCCTCATCGGCCAATCCCGCCAGCGTCGGTGCTTCGATCCTGTTTACGGCTACCGTAACCGCGAGTGGCAATACCACATCCGCCGGTACTCTGAGCGGCACGGTTACATTCACCGATGGCGCAGCCACGATCGGTACGGGCACGTTGAACGCCTCCGGCGTCGCTACCCTCACCCTGAAGACGCTCCCTCTCGGCACGCATAACATCACCGCAACCTATGGCGACACCACCTACTATGCCACTAGCGCCTCTATCGTGCTGGCGCAGGTCGTACAGCAGGCAACAACATCCATACTGCTCTCCTCAAGCGTCAACCCGTCCATCATGAACATCTCCGTCACCTTCACTGCGACCGTTACCGGTACAGGAACAGCGCCGACGGGCCTGGTTACCTTCAACGAAGGTGCAACTGTCCTTGGGCAGGGCACGATGAATGCAGCAGGTGTAGTTACCTACACCACGTCCACACTCTCCGCAGGTGCGCACATCATCGTCGCGAGTTATGCGGGCGATGTGAACAATGGGACCAGCAACTCTACTCCCCTGACGCAAACGGTTAACAAGGCCACCTCGGTGACCACGCTGAACTCCACACCGAACCCATCCTCTCAGGGCGTTTCCGTCCAATTCACTGCGATAGTTACCAGCAACGGCACCCGCCCGACCGGCACCATACTGTTTGAAGAAAACGGAACCACGATCGGCACCGCCACATTAGGAGCCACCGGCATAGCAACGTGGGCAACGTCTACACTCGGCATGGGCTCCCACACCATCGTTGCGGTCTACCAGGGCGACACCGCCAACGGCACCAGCACCTCACTCGCGGTAACGCAGAACGTGCTGCCGCAGACTACGATTTCGCTGACGTCGAACCGCAATCCCAGCGTTGCCGGAGCCGCTCTGAGCCTGACAGCCACTGTGGCGGGCCAGCAGAGCACGATTCCGACCGGCACTGTCACCTTCCAGGATGGAGCCGTTGTTCTGGGTACGGCCGCACTCAATGCGCAGGGCATAGCCACACTAAGCGTATCTTCGCTTAGCGCAGGAACACATAGCATCGTCGCCACCTACGGCGGCGATGGCTCCAATGCTTCCAGCACGTCAGCCACACTGGTGCAGACGGTCGATCAGGCAACGACTCAGGTTGCACTCAACTCTTCCGCGCAAACCATAGCGCGCGGCAATGCAGTGACGCTTACTGCGACCGTGACCGGCAATGGTGCCACCCCTGGAGGCAGCGTAACCTTCATGGATGGCGCGCAGAGCCTGGGCGCTGGCATCGTGAATGCTGCCGGCGTTGCAACGCTTACGTCCAGTGCAATCACCGTCGGCCAGCATACGCTGAGCGCAGTCTATGGCGGCGATACCAACGATGCTGCCAGCACCTCCGGCGCTATCGCTTTGATTGTGACGCAGGCATCTCCCACGTTGCAGATCGCTGCGAATACGAATCCTTCGCTCGCCGGCGCTGCAACCACCTTCACCGCGACGTTAAAGAATGGCGCCGCTACTCCGACGGGCACGGTGAGCTGGTTTGATGGCGCCGTCGCGCTGGGCGCCAGCACACTCAACGCCTCTGGTGTCTCCACCTTCTCCACCAGTTCTCTTGCTGTGGGCCAACACACCATCACCGGCGTGTACAGCGGCGATGCCAACAATCTGGCCGCAACCTCTGCAGCCATTACGCAAACGGTTCAGCAGATAACCACCACGACGGTGCAATCCGGTGCGAACCAGTCTATTTCTGGCTCGATCGTTCACTTCACGGCGACCGTAGTTGGCGGTAGCAGTGTTACCGCTACAGGGACCGTAACCTTCAAGGATGCCGCTGTAATCATTGGCACCGGTACTCTTACGGGAGGCACCGCGACGCTGGATATCTCCACGCTTACAACCGGTGTACACACCATTACCGCAAGCTACGGCGGCGACACCACCAGCCAGAGCAGCATCTCCCCGCCGTGGACGCAGACGGTTGTTGCTGCCACTACCGGCGTTGCGCTCACCTCCAGCGCTAACCCATCGCTCGTAGGCAGCGCAATCGTGTTGACCGCGCGCGTCACCGGCAACGGTCAGGCTGCGACTGGTAGTGTCACATTCAAGGATGGCAACGCTACACTCGGTACTGTAACGATCAACGGAGGAGTTGCGACCTACACCACGTCGGCGCTGCTCGCTGGCCAGCATACTCTGACCGCCGTATACGGTGGCGATGGCAGCAACCAGGCCGCTACCTCTCCCGCATTGATCCAGATCGTGCAGCAGCCCACCACGACAACGCTCTCCTCCAGCACCAGTCCGCTGCTGACGTTGCAGTCCGTCACGCTGACAGCAACAGTAACCAACGCTGGCGGTGCGGCAGCAACCGGAACGGTTCAATTTCAGGATGGCACTTCGCCTCTTGGCTCTGCATCGCTGAACTCAGCTGGAGTGGCCACGCTCACCGTTGCTTCCCTGAGCGCCGGCCAGCACACGCTGAGTGCAAGCTACGGCGGTGACGCACTCAATATCAGCAGCACCTCCGCTCCCATCACAGAGCCGGTACAACTGCGCCCCACCCTCACATCGCTCGCAGTATCTTCCATGAACGTGACGGCGGGCCAGCAACTCACGCTCTTTGCAGCAGTGCAGGCTACGGGCCCGGTCTCAGCCTCAGGCATTGTGACCTTTACCTCCGGCAGCACAACCCTTGGCAGCGCAACGCTCTCATCCAGCGGCGTTGCAACCTACACCTTTGCACCGGCTATCGGAACGTATAACGTAGTCGCGAGCTACGCCGGAGATTCCGTCTACGCAGCATCGGTATCGGCTGCGAGCGGAGCCATCAGCGTAACCAACACCGCACAGGTATCCCTCACCGCAACTCCGCCTTCTGTAACGATGGCGAGCAAGAAATACAGTGTCATCGCCATCACCATGAAATCCATTACCGGATTCTCTGACGTGATGCAGTTGGGCTGCCTTGGCCTGCCGACATCCGCCACCTGCACCTTCAGTTCGGATAGCGTCACCCTCGGCTCCGCCAGCCAGCAGACCGTGCAGCTCACACTCGACACCGGCTCCCCGCTGACTGCGGGTGGCCAAGCCAGACTGCACCAGCCTGTCTCATCCTCGCGGATGCTTGCATGCGCTCTTCCGGCCGGTCTCTTCCTTGGCCTGCTGCTGTGGAGCGCGCGCCGTAACCGTCGCTATTTTGGCGGCCTGCTTCTGCTCCTGCTTACTACATGCACCATCGGTCTCAGCGGCTGCGGTGCTCTGCAAATCAACGGGACTCCTCCCGGAACATACAATGTCATAGTCACCGCGCAGGGGCTCAAGACCGGAATTACACAGTCCGTAAACGTAACCCTGACCGTTACTCAATAAGATAGGAAATATGTTTCGCAGCTATTTATCAGTCACCGCGCTATGGATTGCCGGGCTCTTACTGAGCCCGGCAATTACTGTGGCGCAGGAAATGCCGACACAGATTAAGACCATCGCATATCTTTCAGCCGGCGGCGGCTTCTCTGAATATCAGCTTAACTACGGCAAGCACGTAGTCGGCGGCGTTAACACCTACATCGATTTCAATTTCACCCAACGCTATGGCATTGAGGCCGAGGGTCGCTGGCTCTTCACCAACCAGCAAGCCAACGTACACGCCAGCACCAAACTGATTGGCCCGCGCGTTACTGTCTACCAGTCCCATGGTGTGAGCGCCTATGCCAAAGTGTTGGTTGGTTCGGGACATTTTAATTTCCCCTACAACTATGCCGTCGGCAATTATTTTGTGGTGGCGCCCGGCGCAGGAGTGGACATAACGCTTCGTCACAGACTTACCCTTCGTGTCATCGACGTCGAGTATCAGGACTGGCCACAATTCACCTTTGGCGCGCTCCATCCCTACGGTGCCAGCGTCGGCCTCAGCTACCGAATCTTCTAGCACCCATTCATTCTTCGCCTGGCGTTTTCAGCGCTTTCGAGCACGAAGGCCTGGCCTGCGTTCTTATGCGAAAACTGCATTTCGCGGGCGTGTATCGCACTGTTTCCACAGCAAACCAGCTAAGATGGCGAACAAGAAGCGAACATCACACGCATTCTGCGTTGCCAGACGATAAAATGCGCATGGTACACAAAAGTAAATAGATAACTGAGCCACTCAAATCAGATCTGTGGAACGGAAGGCATGCTCACAGCACCCGGCATCGAAACTGAGATTCAAGGGGAACTTGACGCTCCAGTAGAAACTGAAGATTGCGTGTCACAGATACTCTCCCCCAATGAATCAAGTGAGGCTTGTATGTCCGATGCCGTCGCTGTAGCACCGGCCCCGCCCAAGGGTTCGCTGCTGGACGCAAAGCTGAAAAAAGCATCTCCCGGCAAAGTGGGAGTGGGCATCTTTGCAGTGCTGGCTTTAGTCGGCGTGATTTATATCATCACCAAGCTGACCACCGACCTGCAGACCGTTCATCCCACCAGCATCTTTCCCTTCTTCCTGCTTGGTCTCGCGCTTGTTATCGCCCTCGGTTTTGAATTCGTCAACGGCTTTCACGATACAGCGAATGCCGTCGCCACCGTCATCTACACTCATTCGCTGGAGCCGCATATCGCCGTTGTGCTGAGCGGCTGTTTTAATTTTCTCGGCGTGCTTGCTTCCAGCGGTGCTGTCGCCTATGCCATCGTCGGCCTGCTGCCGGTTGAGTTGACGTTGAAAGTTTCCAGCGGCGCTGGCTTCGCCATGATCTTCGCGCTTCTGGTCGCGGCCATCATCTGGAACCTTCTTACCTGGTTCTGCGGTCTGCCCGCATCCAGCTCACACACCATGATCGGTTCCATCCTTGGCGTTGGCATGACGTATCGCTTCATCAAGGGAAGCTCCGGCGTAAGCGCAGTGCATTGGGATACGGCGCTCACCGTGCTTAAGAGCCTGCTGATCTCTCCGCTCGTAGGCTTCGGCCTGGCCGCGCTTCTGCTGCTTGCGCTCAAAGCCATCGTAACTGATCCGCGCCTCTACAAAGCACCCGAAGGCGATGCACCGCCACCGCTTTATATCCGCATTCTGCTGATCCTCACCTGTACCGGCGTCAGCTTCTTTCACGGCTCCAACGATGGACAAAAAGGCATGGGACTCATCATGCTGATCCTCATCGGCACCGTGCCCACCGCCTACGCACTGAACCACACCTTCGGTCCAAACCAGGTCCAGAGCTTCGTCGCATCTTCAGAAGCCGCAGTGCACACTCTGAGCAGTTACGTGGATACCTCCACCGTCGTCACTGATCCTGAAGTTGAGCTCAAGGCATTCATCGCCAGCCGACAGTACACACCAGCCACTCCGCGCGCGCTACAGGAGATGGCGAATGACATCTCCCACGAAGCTGCGCTGTATAAGAGTCTGCCCGCAGTCCCAGCCAATATGCAGGCGAACGTGCGCAACCAGATGTACCTGGAGAGCGAAGGCCTGCGCCTACTGCCCAAGTATGGCCCCACGATGAATGCAACGGATACGGCAGTGCTGGGTAGCTATCGCAAGCAGCTCGACAAATCCACGAAGTTCATTCCCGTCTGGGTAAAGGTTGCTGTTGCGCTCGCACTTGGCCTCGGCACCATGGTCGGCTGGAAGCGCGTCACCGTCACCGTCGGCGAACGCATCGGCAAAGAGCGGCTCACTTACGCACAGGGCGCTGCTGCCGGCATTGTTACCATGGCCACCATCTGGGGAGCGGATAGCTACGGCCTTCCCGTCAGTACCACCCACGTGCTCTCATCCGGCGTGGCAGGCACCATGGTCGCAAACAAAAGCGGCCTGCGCCTTTCGACCGTTCGCAACATTGCCATGGCATGGGTCTTTACTCTGCCCGCAGCCGCCGCACTCTCCGCCAGCCTCTACTGGATCTTCTCTAAGCTCGCATAAAACTATCTCACCGTAGTGAATGATTAACGCTTGCTGGAGCGTCCCATCGCAGCCAGTAGCGCGGCCATCAGTCCAAGGCCGCGGCGACCTTCTTCGCTGCGCATGGTGCGGAATATCTGCCAGAGCGATGGTGGCCGCTGTGAACGCGATGCATCCGCTGTTGCCAGTGCGGTCTGCAACGAGTCGGGATCGAGGTTGCCAAGCAACTGCGCCAGTAAGAGTGCGTTGCGAATTGCATTGGTGCTTTCCGATCGAGATCCATACTCCGCGAGTTTGCCGAAGATCGCATTCTTACTGCCCACCGCACCGTGGATCATGTCCAGCAAGCCCTGTTTATGCGCCTCTTCCAGCACATCGAAAGCCACTAACAGCGCCTCAGCGTGTTGCAAGGGTGCGGCATCCAGCCTGCGCTGCAACTCCTGCCTCGGATCAACTTTTTTCGGTAACGCAGTGATCGGATTCGCCATTGGCCTTCTCTTTCTACGTGGTCTTGCTTTCGATCTGCACCAGCTTGTCACCCGCACGTGTGCCCGGCACATAATAATCATCACGCGCCCACTTGCGTTCTACTTCCACACCCGTCTGCGGCGTACGGCTTCCGTTACGGAAGTTCTCCCACGGCAGCGGATTCTTTCCCTGCTCCGGCAGCACGATCATCTGCACCGACAGTTCCTTGAACGCCGGTGTATGCGTCGCGCGATCCGTATGCGAACTGGTCATCTTGTTCACCGGCTCCAGCACAGAGTTCATCGGCATATAAAGCTGCTTGCCTTCTACCCGCGTACTGATAAGCACCTGCACCTTCACCTGTCCCCACGGCGAGCGCAGTTGCACGTAGCGCCCGTCCGTCAACCCGCGCTCCTCTGCAAGCTCGGGCGAAACCTCCAGAAACGTCTGCGGCGTCATCCGCTTAATGCCTTCGCTGCGATAGGTCATGCTTCCTTGCTCAAAATGCTCCAACAACCGGCCATTATTGAGATGCAGATCAAACTCACTGTTCGTCTCTTCACAGGGCTCGATCCAGGCAACAGGAAAGAAATTCGCCTTGCCGTCCGGCGTCGGAAATTTTTCGGTATAGAGCAGTGGCGTGTCCGTTCCGTCCGCGGCAACAGGCCACTGCAGCGACTTGTACCCCTCCAGCCGCTCGTAGTTCACGCCTGCGAAAAGCGGCGTCAGCGAAGCGACTTCATCCATAATTTCGCTTGGATGCCCATACTTCCACTTCGCGCCCAGCCGGTTTGCGATGAGCTGAATAATCTCCCAATCCGGCTTCGAATCTCCCAGCGGATCGAGCGCCTTGTAGATGCGCTGGATACGGCGCTCCGTGCTGGTAAACGTTCCGTCCTTCTCCAGCGAAGGCGACGCCGGCAAAATCACATCCGCATAGCGCGCCGTCTCCGAATAGTTCACGTCCTGCACTACCAGAAAGTCCACGCTGCGCATCGCGCGCTCCACATCGTTGGCGTTGGCATCGGAAGTGATCGTGTCCTCGCCCTTGATATAGAGAGACTTTAGCTTGCCATCGTGAATCGCCTGGATCATCTCATGGTTGTCGAGGCCCTTCGTCGTGGGCAACGCAACACCATACGCCGCTTCAAACTTCACGCGCACGTTCTCGTCATCCACCTTCTGATAGCCGGGAAAGATATTCGGCATCGAGCCAAAGTCGCTGGCGCCCTGCACGTTGTTATGTCCGCGCAACGGATACGCACCCGCGCCTGGTCGCATGTAATTGCCTGACAACAGCAGCAGGTTCGATATCGCCGTAGAAGTATCTGAGCCGCCGCAATGCTGCGTCACACCCATCGCCCACAGGATGCACGTGCCATCCGCGCGCGCAATCTCCTGCGCAATCGCAACGATGTGCGCTGCGGCAACGCCGGTCACGCTCTCCGCATACTCCAGCGTGAAAGGCTCCAGCGAGCGCTTGTAATCTTCAAACTTATTCACCCACTTCTCAACGAAATCCATCTTCGCCATGTCGTGGTCAATCAGGTAGCGCGCCACAGCGTTCACCCATACCGGATCGGTCGAAGGCTTCGGGCGAATGAACAGGTCAGCGCGCTCTGCCATCTCGTGCTTGCGCAGGTCGGCAACGATCAACCGCTGACCGCGCAATTTGTGCGAACGCTTCACGCGCGTAGCCAGCACCGGATGGCTCTCCGCCGTATTGGATCCAACAATCAGCACCAGTCCTGCTTTTTCAATGTCCGCAATCGAGCCCGCGTCTCCGCCATACGCCACCGTGCGCTGCAGCCCCATCGTCGCCGGCGTCTGGCAATAGCGCGAGCAGTTATCGATATTGTTCGTACCGACCACCGCCCTCGCCAACTTCTGCATCAGGTAGCTCTCTTCATTCGTGCACTTTGACGATGCAATGAACGCCAGCGCATCCGGCCCATGCTCTGCTTTAATCTGCGAGAATTTTTCCGCAATCAGCGTAAGCGCCTCGTCCCATGAAGCCTCCACAAAGCTATCGCCTTTGCGGATAAGCGGCTTGTGCAGCCGGTCCTCAGCATTCACATAGTCCCACGCGAACTTACCCTTCACGCATGTCGAGATTCCATTCGCTGGTCCCGGCCCCGGTTCGACCTTCAGAATGTGGCGGTCGCGCGTCCACACATCAAAGCTGCAACCCACGCCGCAGTACGTGCACACCGTCTTGGTCTTCTTCACCCGCAACTCACGCATGTCGGCTTCTATGTCAGATACCGTAAGGATCGGCCCAAACCCTGTCGTGGGCTCCACATCCTTCACCACCTGGATCATGTCGTTCAGCGTCTTCGGCGACATATCCGTGAAGTATCCCGCGTGCCCAATCATCGACTTCTCCATCAGCGCATTGCACGGGCACACACTCACGCAGTGTCCGCAGGAGACGCAGCTGGAGCCAGCAATCTGCTCTGTGCCATCCCACAGCACGCGCGGATGCTCTGACTCCCAATTGATCGTTAGAGTCTCGTTCACCTGCACATTCTGGCACGCCTCCACACAGCGCCCGCACAGAATGCACTGGTCCGGGTCGTAGCGATAGAACGGATTGGAGAGGTCCTGCTCAAACGGCTTCGGCTTATACGGACGCACCTGGTGCACCACGCCCATCTCGGCTGTAGTGTTGTGAATCGTGCAATTCTGATTATTGTTGTCGCAGACCGTGCAGTAGAGTTCGTGATTCTGCAGCACGCGGTCAAACGCCTCCCGCTGCGCTGCGGCTACCTGTTTCCCCACCGTCGCAACCTGCATCATAGAGGAAAGAGTTGTAGCGCATGCGCGGGCCAGCTTGCCGTCTACTTCCACCATGCACGTATCGCAGGTACCAATCGGGCCCAGTTGCTTGTGATAACAAACTTGCGGAACAGGCGCGGCACCATGCAATTTCTTAAGACGGTTTACAGCATCGATCAGCAGCTCGCCTTCAAAGCCAGAAGCCGGTACACCATCCAGCGTAAAGGTCGCGGTGAGCAAATCGTTCTGCGGGGAGTTCAAGAGATGATTGCGCAATGCCATACGGATAATAGATGGTGCCGGAAGTAACCGCGTTGTGTCACGATTGCCAGAAGGGAGCAGGATGCCCAGAATATCCGATAATCCGTCGATCACCGTCGCAGCCCACCGTATGGAACACGGTGTCCTCACCGCCGTGGAAGAATCCCTCGTCACCGAGGAGCCGCTGGAAATTCAACTCGCCTATGGCCCCACCGGCGAACGTAAGGTGAAATCCATCTCCGTCACCATGCGCACTCCCGGCGCGGACAGCGAACTCGCCGCGGGCTTCCTTCTTACCGAAGGCGTTGTGTGCGATGCCAATGATATTGCGGAAGTTACCACCGTCAGCTCGCTGGAAAATACGATCCGCGTGGAGTTAGCTCCAGACGTTGCCGTGAACATGGCCAGCCTGGAACGCAATTTTTACACCACCTCCAGCTGCGGCATCTGCGGCAAAGCTTCCCTGCTGGCATTGCAGACCGTCTCTCCGCCACGCCACAGCAGCCATTTCAAAATCGACGCCACGCTTCTGTATACCCTCCCCGCCAAGCTACGCGAGGCCCAGGGCATCTTTGCCCAGACCGGTGGCCTGCACGCCGCGGGCCTCTTTGACGCCGCTGGCAAGCTCCACAGCATCCGCGAAGACGTTGGCCGCCACAACGCCGTCGACAAGCTACTCGGCGCGGAGTTTCTCGCGGACCGCACTCCCCTGCGCGACCGCATGCTTCTACTCTCCGGACGCGCCAGCTTTGAACTGCTTCAGAAAGCCGTGATGGCTGGCCTGCCCATGGTGGCCTCCGTCGGCGCACCCTCCAGCCTTGCCCTCAGCATCGCACGCGAGTTTGATATCTGCCTCGTTGGCTTCCTGCGCGATCAGCGTTTCAACATCTACCACGGTAACTGCGTCGCGACGGATTGATTGGTTAGAGCAACTTTCTATTAACGTAGAGGCTGGGCTACTCCCCTTTGTTTGTTATTCCAAATCCCCTTGTTTGTCATTCCGAAGCGCAGCGCGCGGAATCTGCTTTCACATGCCGCCACAAATCATGACACCAACAGGAAACATGCTCACAAACAGAAGGGCCGCCATCACTGGCGGCCCTTCTGTTTGTATCTTTGCTCGCAGCGCGAGCAATTCGCCCTCTGCGCGGAACCTAGTCGCCCGAGACAGGCTCTTCGGTCTTCGCTGCCTGAACCGGCTTGATCTCGCCCAGCGCAACAAAGCCGCCCGGCATCTCCGGTTCCTTCAGGATTTCCTTGCGGTAGAGCTTGGCCATGCGGGCATTCTCCGCATCCTGCTTCAGCTTCGCATCGCGTGCGCGGATCTTCTCCTCGCGCGCATTCTTAGCCACGCCGCTCTTGTCGAACGTATCGTTCGCCGCAGCGTCCACATGCTCCATGTTCAGCACCAGATCATGCGTCGAAGCCGTATCCAGCCCGACTTTCTTGCCACCGGCGAAGATCTCATGCCGCCCATGCTCCTCGTACCACTTGGTGAGCGTAGACGTCATGTGCATCTTCTCGATGATGTTCCGCCAGCCCACGCCCGTGTTGTACGCGCAGAAGCTGATCTCGCCCTCCTGCGTCGCATACGGAATGATGCACTGCTCGGTACGGCGGAAGTCGTAGTTGAACAGATCCTGGAACCACATACCTGCGATAAACAGGAAGTTCCAGCGATCCGCGCGGCGCAGCTTGATGTCCTCTTCCGTGCGCTCCGCGCCAACTTTGCCGTAGTCCTTGCCCGTTGCGCCAAAGCTCTTGTCGAACTTCGCCAGCAGCGCACTGATATTAAAGTGCTTCGGAGCCTTGTACGGATCGTAGTTGCGCAGCAGCGCCAGCGACACGCCGATGATCGACATCCACTTACCGCGCGCAGCGTCATTCACCTTCGCCACGTCTTTTGCCAGGCGGTCCGCGTAGATGAACGCCGTCACCGGAACAGCTTCCTTCGTTTCCTTGTCGATCATCAGCGCCATGCCGATACCGCAGTTCGGATGGCAGCCGCAGCTCAACGCGCCCCAGTCAGCATTCGGCCCATGAACCAGATCGGCCCAGTCGCTGAACGTCGACATAAACGAGATCGGGAACCAGTCGCGAACCGGCTCGCCCAGGCCCGTCTGGTTCTTCACGTCATGCGCCAGATGCGACAGCGTATAACGCTGCGCCGCGCGGCGCTCGTCAGAAACCTCTTCGTCGCGGCCCGTAAAGCTCACCGGCTGGAACGAAAGGAAGTTGATCTTCTTCGGATTGTCGAGCGCGAACTCAATGATGCGACCCACCTGCTCGTTGTTGATGCCGTTCACGATCGTCGTCACCGGCACAATATCCACACCGGCTTCGTGCAGGTTGTGGATCGCCTGCAGCTTCACGTCAAACGCATTGCCGACCTTGCGGTGCGAGTTCGCCGCATTGCCGATGCCGTCAAACTGGAGATATGCGTACCGCAGACCGGCTTCCGCCGCCGCCTTCGCAAACTCCTTCGACTTCGCAAACTCAATGCCGTTCGTCGCCGCCTGCACCGAGTTGTAGCCCACCTTGCAGGCATACGCCACCGCATCCAAAAAGTACGGAGAGAGCGTCGGCTCGCCGCCGGAGAACTGCACACTCATCTGCCGCTTCGGCTTGATGGTGATGGCGTTGTCCAGCATGGTCTTGATCTCGTCCCACGTCAGCTCATGCACAAAGCCGACCTGGTTCGCATCCATGAAGCACGGATCGCACATCATGTTGCAGCGGTTCGTCAGATCGATCGTCAGCACCGAGCCGCGTCCGTGCGTCACCGTGGACGTGCCGTGGTTGTGCAGCTTCTCATCGTTGTGCGCGCGAATGTCGCGCCCCGGGAACGTCTCTTCCAGGTGTTTGAAGAAGGCTGTGTCGATCGCCATCACATCTTCGAAGTGGCCATGGATCGGGCAATCCTTCACCATCAGGATCTTGCCGTCGCGCTCGATGATCTGCGCCTTGATCTCGCCAACCTTCTCGTTCAGCAGAATCTCATGCGGCAGCTTACCGTCCACGATCTGCTGCCGGATCGCCGGCAGGCACTTCGGACAAAGCGAGTCCGTGGTGCGCGGCCAGCCCAGTGGCGGCTTCTCTTTTTCGTAGCTCTTGAGCAGCGGCTTATCGCTCCACTTTGGCGTGAACGATTTGTTTGGGTTGATCGTATTCAGTCTGCTGAAGACGGCCCAGCCAGCCTTCGCGCCGTATGTAACTGCCTTCTCAACTGCCTTGGAAAGTTTCGACATTTTTAATTATTCTCCTGGATCATTGGCGAATGCCGCGATCAAACTTCTCTGGATATCGTTCCGGATTATAGATGCCCCGGAAGCGCAAACCGTAGTACACAACCAGATACTTATCTTGCACACACGACGCAACTTACCACCACCCAGCCTAGGCCGCCGCCCTTCCAAACGGAACCACAACCCATCGAATGGCGAGAATTCGCATTGAACGGTAAAAACTGCTCCCGAACGGGATAGGAAAAGAAACCAGTTGTAGAGGAAATGTAGACAGCAGACTAAAAATTAAACTCGCTCGTCCCATCATCGCGCGCTATCTGGTTGATGATCCGCTGCACGAAGATCACATGCAGGTTCACATGCCGCGCCAGGTCCGGCACAAATTCCGCAATCGCGTTCCCAATAGGAATCGTCGCCAGTGCCACTCCTACGCGCACTCCCGTTGCCTTCAAATTCGTCTGCACGCCCGGCACATACAGATTGGAAATCTCCGCGTTGATCGGGAACCCCACAAACGCCGTGTAGTTGAACATCGGTCGGCCGTAGTCGCTCTGCATGACCACCGCGGACATCACCACATGCACCATACGATGCATCAGCGGCGCCCGCGGCATCCGATGATAGTGTGGGTCCTGATGAAACAGCGACGGCACCAGAAACGTATTCACAAACTCGCCCGTCGCATCCTGAGACAAGCTGACGCCCACGTTATAGCCGTAGCCATGCATGCCCGGCCCATAGGGATTATGGGCATTGCTGCCGATATAGATTGCCGAGTTTGCCGCGATAGTGAGCAGGTTGAACTTGTCCGTCAAATTCCGCTCCGCCAGCAACAGCTTCTGCTTCGGCGTCATGGGCAGCGGCTCACTCGTGCTCAGAAAGCGATTGAACGGATTCTCCGTCTTGGTGCACGGCTTCGAATCGACCAGCGCGCCCGTTGCAGCCTCAGGATTGGTGGCGGCATACGCACTGCTCACGCAGTTGGC
>DASWOP010000115.1:0-6693 GCA_036404255.1 Acidobacteriaceae bacterium
GGTGCGCTTTCCGAAAGAACGTTCTATCGTTGCTGCGTTCCATGAGAGCGGCAACACGCGTTCTCTATCCTTTATGCTGTCTTACAAAATTGAAAGCAAGGAATTGACTCCCCATGCAGATGAGCCGCCGCAATCTTTTCAGGACTACCGCCGGAGCCGCCGGAGCGGCTCTCTTTCTGCCCCGCATTGCAACCGCTCAGTTCCTGAATGCGCCTCGTCACGGTCTGCCAGGAACTCTACAGCAGAGATACGCAAAACTCGACGCTATCCTTAAAGAGCCTGTCTTCAAGCGCGAACAGTTCCATGACCCCGTCATCATCGAGTCAATCGAACTTCTCCACTATAAGAATTCGTATCTTTGCCGCATCCGGGCAAAGGGCGGCGCCGAAGGGCTCGCCGTCTCGAACAGCCAGCAGATGTCGGTCCTCTATCCGATCCTGATCAAGCGCCTCGCCCCCTTCTTCATCGGCAAGGACGCTCGCGACCTCGAGTTTCTCCTCGAAGAGTCCACCGTCTACGAGAACAACTACAAGGCCCAGAGTCTTGCCCTCTGGGTTCCCCTCGCTACTATCGAATTTGCCATTCTTGATATGTTCGGCAAGATGGCCAAAAAATCCATCGGCCAGCTCATTGGAGACATTCACAATACCTCGATCCGCGTCTACCAGGCCAACGGCGAGCGCGGTATCTCTCCCGAAGAAACTATCGAACATCTACAGCGCGACGTGGCCATCTCCCATGCCAAGGCCATCAAGTTCAAAGTCGGTGGCCGCATGAGCCATCTTGAGACTCCGACGGGGCGGAGTGAGAAGCTCATCCCCCTGGTTCGCAAGACCTTTGGCCCGGACATGATTATCTCCGCTGATGCGAACGGTTCCTATACCGCCGAACAGGCCATCCCCATCGGCAAGATCATGCAGGAGTACAAATACGCTTTCTTCGAGGAGCCTGTGCCCTTCGATTGGTACGAAGAAACGAAGAAAGTCGCCGATGCCCTCGAAATCCCTATCGCTGGCGGGGAGCAGGAAGCCAGCACCCATAACTTCCGCTGGCTGATCGCAAATGGTGGTCTCTCTATCACCCAGCAGGATATGTTCTACTTCGGCGGCATGGTTCGCTGCATGCGGGTAGCCCGCATGGCCAATGCCTTCGGCAAGCAGACCATCCCGCATATCTCTTCGACCGGCCTCGGCTACCTCTACATGATGCACTTCGTCTCTGCCATTCCCAACTCCGGACCGTATCACGAGTTCAAGGAGTTCAATGACACGCTCCCTTACACCTGCGCCACTTCCACCCTACGCAGCGACGAGAACGGTGCCGTCAAAGTTCCTACTGGCCCGGGGCTCGGCATTGAGATCGATCCGGCGTATATCGCGAAGCACGAGGTGGTCAAAGGATGAAGACGCTACTATTCGCAGCCATTGCAATGCTGCCGCTGATTGCCACTGCGCAGCAGCCCACGCTTCCGGCCGGTGTTACTGTCTGGCCCAAAGGCATGCCGCCCCAGGGCATCAAGCACAAGGATGCCTATGGAACTCACATCCTCTCCATCTCTCACCGTGAGAAAGATGGGATGGTGGAGGTGCATGACAGCAAGAGCGACGTCATGATCATCCAGAGTGGCGAGGCACGCCTCGTCGTTGGGGGCAAAGGCATTAACATGCACTCAACCGGTGTGGGTGAATGGCAAGGCACGAGCATCGAAGGTGGAATAACCATCCTCGTCGGCCCGGGAGATGTCATCCACATCCCTGCGAAGACACCGCACCAGTTTTTTCTTCTTAAGCCCGGAACCCAGATCACCTACATGCTTGTAAAAGTAATCGAGCCGTAGCATTTTGCAATACTCCACCACCAACCTTTACACCGACCGAACTGACCGAGGAAAGATGCTCACCACAACAGCCCGCAAGCAGCCTTTCTTCCGTACACTCTACTTCCGGGTCATCGTCGGCGTGGTCGCGGGAGTTGTTGTCGGCGTCTTCTGGCCGAACTTTGGCCGCTCCCTCAAGCCCCTGGGAGATGGCTTCATCAGCCTCGTCCGCATGACGATCGCTCCCATTGTCTTCCTTAGCGTTCTGGTCGGTATTGCCAGCGTGGGAGACCTCCGCAAGATGGGCCGTATTGGCCTGAAGGCGCTCGTCTACTTCGAGGTCGTCACCACCTTCGCACTTCTGCTTGGCCTCGGCGTCGCCTCCGTCATTCAACCCGGCCGCGGCATGAATGTGAACGTCAACGACCTCAATTCCTCCGGCGTGGCGCAATACACCGCTGCGAGCGTTCATTCCACGCCGACGGGTTTCCTGCTTGGCATTATCCCAGATACATTTGTTGGCGCATTTTCAAAGGGTGACATCATACAAGTCCTCTTTCTCGCCATTCTCTGTGGAATTGCTCTCACCATGGTCCGCGACAACGAGGTCATTACCAAGGCGGCGGAATCCGTCTCGCATATCTTCTACAAAGTCATCGCCATCATTATGGAGGTTGCGCCTTTTGGCGCATTCGGGGCCATGGCCTTCACCATTGGCCAGTATGGCGTTGTCACACTCTTCGCGCTCGGCAAGCTTCTGCTTTGCATCTATCTCACCAGCATCGGTTTTATCCTGATTGTCCTCGGAGGTCTCTGTCTCCTCAGCGGGATCAGCTTCTGGCGCTTCGTCGTCTACCTCCGCGAAGAGGTTCTGATTGTCCTCGGCACCTCTTCGTCTGAGCCCGCGCTTCCCGGCATGCTCATCAAGATGGAAAACCTTGGCTGCTCCCGCGCAGTAACTGGTCTGGTTATCCCTGCCGGTTACTCTTTCAATCTCGACGGGACATCGATCTACCTCACCATCTCTGCGCTCTTCATCGCGCAAGCCACCAATACGCATCTCACCTTCGGGCAGAAGATCTTCATCCTTCTCGTCCTGATGCTCAACTCCAAGGGCGCAGCCGCCGTTACGGGTGGCGGTTTCATCACTCTTGCCGGAACACTCTCCGCCGTCGGCACCATTCCCGTCGCTGGACTTTCGCTTCTCCTTGGAGTCGACCGCTTCATGTCGCAGATGCGTTCTCTCACCAATCTCATCGGCAACGGAGTTGCCACCATCATCGTTGCCAAATGGGAAAATCAGTTCGACGCCCATCGCGCCCACGACGTGCTGTACAACACCATCGATCCCTCGCAGGAGATCACGCTGGAAGAGCCCGCAGGAGTTCTATGAAACGCCGACTACTGCTCATCGCTTTGCTTCTGCTTGCGCCCTCTATCGCCCAAGCCACATCGCGGCCGGCCACTCCCCGCCAACTGGAAAAATGGCGCAGTCAGATCCGGCAAACACTCTTCATTCCCTCTCCGCTTCCCGCACTCGCGCCAACAACCTACAGCACCTTCTCTCCCGCCCCGGGAGTCATCGCCGAACGTATCAGCTACGCCACCAATTACGGCCTCCGCATTCCTGCTGTCATCTACCGTCCCGAACATCCAACTGCTCCCATGCCCGCCATCGTCATTGTCAATGGTCACGGCGGAGACAAGACCTCCTGGTACGCCTTCTACTCCGGAATTCTCTACGCCCGCGCTGGCGCAGTGGTTCTCACTTACGATCCCATGGGAGAAGACGAGCGCAACAGCAGTCGAGCCTCAGAGACGCGCATTCACGACACGGTAGTCCCCGGCTCGCACATTCCCGAGCACCTCGCTGGCTTGATGATTACCGATATTCTCCAGTCGTTCTCCTATCTCGCTCAGCGCTCAGACGTTGATCCGCATCGTATCGCTATCTCCGCCTACTCTATGGGTTCCTTTCATGCCGTTATCGCCGGAGCCCTTGAGCCACGCCTCCGAGCGCTCCTGCTTTCCGGCGGAGGCAATCTTGACGGTCCCGGCGGCTATTGGGACACCTCCAAGCCTATGTGCCAGGGCGGAGCCTATCGCGCCCTCAACATTCTCGAAGATGCAGATGCCCGCGGTGCAATTCTCTACGCTCTCAATCAGCAGCACGGGCCAACCCTCATCCTGAACGGTACCGCCGACGGACTCATCACGCGTCCGCATACCGATGAAGCCTTCTTCGTAGACCTGCGTGACCGCACTGCCGCCATCACCGGGACACGAAAGAATCTTTTTGAGACAGATTGGTTTCCAGGCGCAGGCCATCGCCCAAACTTTGTTACACGCAAAGCCGCCCTCTGGCTTCAGCAGCAGCTCAGCTTCCCAAACTGGACCGTCGCTGCAATCAACGCTCTCGGCGAATCGCACATCAGCGAATGGGCCGCCCGCACTGGAGCGCATGTTGGCTCAGGCTTTCTCAACGAACTCTCCGAGGGCGGCGTGGAAGCACTCTCTACCGATATCCCCAATCTCCCGCGCAATCTGCTGCAAGCTATCCCCGAGCCTGAATGGCAACAACACAAACAGGACTTCATCTGGGAAACCTGGCTCGAACGCACCAAAACCTTCTAACTCAATTTAAGGACAAATAAAATGTCAGAATCCAGTCGGCGTGAACTCCTCAAATTTAGTGGTATCAGCCTCGCGGCTCTCGCCTCTTCCGCTCCACTCTCTGCCTATGCCGCCCCAGCGCGAGCCGCCCATCCAGCCATGCAGACCATCTTCGATGTCCGCACCTTCGGCGCGACCGGAGATGGCAAGACCCTCGACACTCCCGCTATCAATCGCGCTATTGAAGCAGCGGCAGCCGTAGGCGGTGGCACAGTTCTCTTCCCTGCAGGCACCTATCTTTGTTTCTCCATCCATCTCAAGAGTTACGTCGACCTCTACATCGCGCAGGGCGCCACCATCCTCGCCGCAGACGGTCCAAAGCCCGGCGACTCTACCGGCTACAACGGCGGCAAGTATGACGCTCCCGAACCCAAAACCGCGTGGGATGCCTACCAGGACTTCGGACATAACCACTGGCACAACTCCCTCATCTGGGGCGAAGACCTTCACGACATCAGCATCGCCGGCCCCGGCCTTATCTGGGGACGAGGCCTCACCGCCGGCCATGGTAACCACGTCCTCCCCGACGGTGTGGGCAACAAGGCCATCGCCATGAAGAACTGCCGCAACATCATCTTTCGCGACTTCTCCATTCTCAAGGGCGGCCACTTCGGCCTGCTGCTTACGGCAGTCGACAATCTCACTATCGACAATCTCAAAATTGACACCGACCGTGACGGTATCGACATCGATTGCTGCCGCAACGTCCGCGTCTCCAACTGCACCGTGAACTCACCTGAAGACGATGCCATTTGTCCCAAGAGTTCCTTCGCACTCGGCTATGCTCGCTCCACAGACAACGTGACCATTACCAACTGCTACACCACTGGCAAGTATGAGATTGGCAGTCTGCTGGATGGCACCTTCAAAGTCGATAAACTCGCCAACAGCAAAGAAGCCACTGGCCGCATCAAGTGTGGGACAGAGAGCAACGGCGGCTTCCGCAACATCACCATCTCCAACTGCGTCTGCGAAGGCAGCCGCGGCATCGCGCTGGAATCTGCTGACGGCGCGCTCCTCGAAGACATCGCCATCACCAACATCACCATGCGCGAATGCACCGTCTCTCCGCTCTACATCCGTCTCTGCGCCCGTATGCGGGGCCCGGCGGACGCAAAGGTCGGCACCGTCCGTCGCGTCTACGTGGATAACTTCATCAGCTATAATTCATCCTCGCAACAGCCAGCTATCATCGCCGGCATACCCAATGTCCTAATGGAAGATATTCGCCTCTCCAATATCTACTTTCATCAGATCGGCAACGCCGGCAAGGATATGGCAGATACGATTCCAGACGAAAAGATCAACGTGTACCCCGACCCCACTCGCATGGGCGAGATGCCCTCCCACGGACTCTTCCTTCGCAACATTAAGAACTGTGATGTCTCGAATGTCGATCTTGCACTCCTCAACCCAGATGCCCGACCTGCTGTCTGGGCGCAAAATGTCCACGGCCTCGACATCTTCCGCCTCAAGACGCCGCTCTCATCCGGTCCCAATAATGTGGTTCTCAAAGACGTGAGCGACTTCCACTTTGGCGGATCTCGCGGGATCAAGGAAACATCCTTCGACAACGCCGGCTCAAAATCCTTTTAAACAGAAACGCCCTACAGAAGATTGCAGGGCGTTTTATTGCAATCAATTCGGACTACCGCAACACGCGAGCTAAGACGTATGAAGTCTCCGTCGGCACATTGTCCTTGAACTTTACCTTCAGCAGCACCTGGTAAGCCTGAGGCATCTTTCCCCCAGCCTTCTCTCGCAGTTTGCCCACCACCAATCGGGTTGAGTCTGGGTTTGCAAAAAATTGCACTGCTCCCAGATATCCCGCTGAGCGGCTGCTTGTAAAGCTCTCCACATCGTTGTTACCCATCGGCCCCACTACGTGCGTTACCAGCGCATACATCACGCCCTGTTCCGCTGGCGCCGTATCGTACTCATTCTTGAAGAGTGCAGGCTCACCCTCCGCCGGATGTGTGTTGCGGATGCCATCCAGACCGGGTATAAGCTCCAGTGGGATCGGCATGCCCTGCAGTTGATCAAAGAATAAATCCTGAACGCCTACAAACAGTACATTGTTGTCTGCAAGCTGCTGCCAGGACAACTGGCTCGACCGCATCATGGAGATACTCTGCCCATGCCCGCCCAGCAGCTTCCCCAGCCAGAATGAAACCTCAGCTTCGCCAAACGCCGTATAGTAGCGG
>DASWOP010000116.1:0-4266 GCA_036404255.1 Acidobacteriaceae bacterium
CTACCCGAACCAAAATTCAAAGATCATCACACGCTCGTACGGGTAACGTTCGGGATTTTTCTGCTGCTTTCCGCGGTGTTTGGCGTGATGGTTGGGCTGATGTTCATCTATGCCACAAACCTGCCGCAGATCGATGAGCTGACGCGCTACCGTCCGGTTACGACGACGCAACTGCTGGATGTGAAGGGGCGGGAGTTTGGATCGTTTGCGCTGGAGCGGCGTGTGGTGGTGTCGTACAACGATATTCCGCCGGTGCTGCGGGACGCCATCATCTCGATTGAAGACAAGAGTTTTGAGCGCAACTGGGGCGTGAATATTATTCGCGTGGCTGGGGCGGCGTACCGCGATCTGCGGTCGCGCGGTAGGGAGCAGGGTGCATCCACGCTGACGATGCAGCTCTCGCGCAACCTGTTTCTTTCGTCGGAGCGCAGCTTCGGGCGTAAGGTGCAGGAGATCTTTCTGACGATCCAGATCGAACGGCGGTTCACGAAGCCGCAGATCTTCACGTTATATGCGAACCAGATCTACCTGGGGCGCGGTGTGTTCGGGTTTGAGGCGGGGTCGGAGTTCTACTTCAGCAAGCATGCGAAGGACCTGACGCTGCCGGAGGCGGCGCTGCTGGCGGCGCTGCCCAAGGGGCCGGAAGGGTATTCGCCGCTGAAGTATCCGGACCGCGCGCTGAAGCGCCGCAACCTGGTGATCAGCGAGATGCTGCAGGATGGCAAGATCACGCAGCAGGCGGCCAATGCGGCGAAGAATACGCCGCTGGGGCTGCATCTGGCCGAGCCGCCAAACTCGATTGCGCCCTGGTTTGTGGAAGAGGTACGCAAGCAACTGGAGCAGGAGTACGGCACGGACGAGGTACATGAGGCTGGGCTGCGCGTTTACACCACGCTGGACCTGGACCTGCAGAAGGTGGCGAACAAGGCCGTGCTGGATGGGCTGGCCGCGTACGAGCGCAGACACGGCTGGAAGGGCAATCTGCAGAACGTGGTGCTGGGTGGGAACGATATGGCCACCTACAAGCATCCGGACTGGACGCTGACGCCGGAGCCGGGGAGCTATCTGCATGCGATGGTGCTGGAGGCGAAGCCTGCACGGGTGGTGGTGCGGGTGGGTTCGCAGACGGCGGCGATGACGCCGGAGGATTGGAAGTGGACGGGCAATAAAGACGGCGATAGTTTTCTGAAGACCGGCGATATTGTGTACGTTCGCATAGCCGATGCGGCTCCGGGAACGGCGGGGCAGGCGGTGCAGCATGGCGATGCTCCGCTGCATGCGGTTCTGGAACAGGATTCGGGCGCGCAGGGCTCGCTGATGGCCGTGGATAACGGTACGGGCGAGGTGCTGGCGATGGTGGGTGGGCGCGATTATTACCTGTCGCAGTTCAACCGCGCCACGCAGGCCGAGCGGCAGGTGGGGTCGTCGTTCAAGCCGTATGTGTACACGGCGGCAATCGAGGCGGGCGCGAAACCGACGGACCTGATCGTGGATGGGCCGACGACGTTTTCGACGCCGGGGGGGCCGTACACTCCGCATAATTACGAGGGCGATTACAAGGGAACGATGACGCTGCTGAACGCGTTCGCCGAGTCGCGGAATATTCCGGCGCTGAAGCTGGCGGACCGGGTGGGCATCCGCAAGGTGGTGGACATGGTGCACCGCTTTGGCGTGACGAGCACGGTGCCGCTGTTTCTGCCGGTGGCGATTGGCGCGGCTGACCTGACGCTGTATGAGCAGGTGGGATCGTACAGCGTGTTTCCGAATGACGGGATACGGCTGGCTCCGCACTACATTCGCAAGGTGACGACGACGGACGGCATGGCGCTGGAAGAGCAGAATGCGTCGGTGCAGGTGGTGATTGACGTGAAGACGGCGCGCACCATGATGACGCTGCTGCAGGAGGTTGTGCGCGCGGGAACGGGTGCGCAGGCGGCGCAGCTGAAGCATCCGCTGGGTGGGAAGACTGGCACGACGAATGATTTTACCGATGCCTGGTTCATCGGTTTTTCGCCTTCGGTGACGTGCGGGACGTGGATGGGATTCGATGATCCGGCGCGGACGCTGGGCGAGAAGGAGACGGGTGCGCATGCGGCGCTGCCGATCTGGATCGATTTTATGCGCGCGGCGATTGCGGGGAAGCCGGATGAGAAGTTTCCGGCGGACGAGACGACGAAGAATCCGGGGACGCCAGCGGTGAGTGCTGCTCCGGCAGGGGGAGCAGCGGCGAAGCCTGCTGCGGTGGCACCGGTGAGTCCGGTAGCGGCGAAGCCAGCGGCTTCAGTTGGTGCTAAGCCAGTAGCTCCGGGGGCGGGGAAAGCGCCTGCTGCGGCTGGAGGTGTGGGGCATCCGGCGACGGGAAGTGTGCCTGCTCCGGCGAAGGCAGTGCCAGCTGTGGCTTCAGCGCCAGCGAAACCGGTAGCTCCGGCGAAGACGCCTGTAGGTTCGGCTAAGACTCCAGCGGCTCCTGCGAAGACGGCAACGCCGGCGGCGGCTACGACTGATGAACGGCGGGGCGTGTCGCGTCCGCCCGATGGTACAGACGAAGGTAGCGCTGTGCCCGCGAAACATCCAGCAAAATCTGCGCCTTCAACGCCTCCGCAGTAGGCCAGCGCACCTCATCCCGCAGACGATGCAGGAAGGCGAGGCGCAGCGGTGTGTGCTCATGGAGCGCGATGGGCTGGAAATCCAAAATATGTGTCTCTACGGTGAAGGAATCTTCGCCGAAGGTTGGGCGGTTGCCGATGTTGGTGACGGCATCGAAGGTCTGCGCGGTGGGGCCTTCGCCGATGGTGAGTTGGGTGACGTAGACGCCGTTGGCGGGTAGAAGCTCGGTGTAGGGCGCGAGGTTGATGGTGGGCACGGTGTAGCGGGTGCCGTAGCCGCGGCCCGGGGCGGGCGTGCTGACGATGGAAAAGGGACGCCTGAGCAGGCGGCGGGCCTGAGCGACGCGGCCCGCGGCGATGAGGCGGCGGATACGGCTGGAGGAGACGATCTCGCCTTGCACACGCAGGGGCGGGAAGACTTTGACGGCGAAGCCAAACTCTCGTCCGAGGTCGGCTAGTTCCTGCACGCCGTGTCCGGCGCGATGGCCGAAGCGGAAGTTTGCGCCCTCGTGTACTTCGGTTACATGCAGACCGTTGCAGAGAATGCCGAGGGCGAAGTCGCGGCCACCAATCTGGGAGAAATCGGGCGTGAAGGAGAGGACCACGGCAGCGTCCAGCCCGGTGGCGCTGAGCAGGGCGAGCTTCTCGGGGAGGGGCGTCATCAGCTTGAGGTGGCCGGTGGGGCGGACGAGGCGGGCGGAGTGCGGCTCGAAGGTGATGGCGACGGCGGGCAGACCAAGCTCGCGGCCACGGGCGATGAGTTCAGAGAACATCCAGCGATGGCCGATGTGGACGCCGTCAAAGTTGCCGATTGTGGCCACGACGCCGCGGCTGCCGAGGGCGGTGCTGGCTTCTTCGAGTGTGCGGAAGACTTGCATGGGCCTATATCTCAAAGGGGATGCGCTCGCCATCGAAGGAGAGCTGCATGCCGGGTGGGAGAGATGCGTTGGTGGCCTGGTGGGGAAGGCTGTGCGACATGTGGGTGAAGTAGGCCTGACGCGGCTTGATCCTGCGCACCAGCTCGATGGAGTTGGCGAGGTGCGAGTGGCTGGGATGGGGCTCGTGGCGCAGAGCGTCCATAATGAGCACGTCGAGATTGGTGAGCAGGGGGAAGCTGGATTCGGGGATGCCACTCATGTCTGTGAGGTAGGCGGCGCTGCCGAAGCGGTAGCCGGAGATGAGCTGCGGACCGTGTTGCACGGGGATGCGTTCGAAGTGCGCGCCGAAGAGATCAACGGCGACGTGGGCGGTGGGATCGGCGGTGAGGCGGTGCATCTGGACCTTGGCGCTGGTGGGGTACTTGCTGGCCGGCGAGAAGGTGTATTCAAAGATGCGCTCGATGGTGTCCGCGGTGGGGGCGTCGGCGTAGAGGGGAATGGCGCGGCCGGGGCCGAAGCTGAGGGGGCGCAGGTCGTCGAGGCCGAAGATGTGGTCGGCGTGGGCGTGGGTGTAGAAGACGGCGTCGACGCGGGTAATGTCTTCGCGCAGGGCCTGTAGGCGAAAATCGGTGCCGGTGTCGATGAGGACGGTGTGGCCGCCGAACTCGATGCGCACGGAGGGGCGGGTGCGCTTGTCGTGCGGGTCAGCGGAGTGGCAGACGGCGCAGGGACAGCCGAGGGTCGGCACCCCCATGGAGGTGCCGCTGCCGAGGATGGTGAGG
>DASWOP010000117.1:0-15385 GCA_036404255.1 Acidobacteriaceae bacterium
CTTGCATTGACTTTCGTTTCCGCTCGCCGGGGATGCGAATCAGTTTTTGCGCAGTACCGTCACTGTCTCCAGATGGAACGTCTGCGGAAAGAGATCGGCCATATGCACTGCATGCACGTGATAGCCGGATTTTATCAGCCCGGACAGATCGCGCGAGAGCGTCACCGGATCGCAGGAGACATACACCATCTCTGCCGCGCCCACTTGTGCCAGCAGCTCGCAGACTGCCGCGCCCAGCCCAGCTCGCGGTGGGTCCAGCACGATCAGTTGCGGTGGCTTCTTGCTCGAAGGTGTTGCCGTGCGGCGAAGAAACTCCAGCGTTGTGCTCTCAATCGCGCGATGCTGCTCGCCCGCCAGCGCCAGGTTGTGCTGGAGATCGTGCACTGCAGGCACCGCAGATTCCACTGCCACCACCCGCGCAAAATTTTCCGCCAGCGCCAGCGAAAACAATCCTGCCCCCGCATAAAGGTCCCACACCAGCGCACCACTGCGCCCTTCGGCTACAAGCTGCACTAGTTCCTCCGCCAGAAAGCGATTCACCTGGAAGAACGCACCGCGACTCACGCGGTAGGCATGTGCTCCGACGTTGCAGTTCAACGCATCCGCTCCCCATCGCGTCAGTTCGCGCGGCGCCGCGGTTGGATTGCCCGCCTGCTCATAGATACCCGCGCCAACCAACTCCGTCACCGTCTCGCGCAGACTCTCCATCGCTGCCGAAAACTCTGCCGCGTTGGCAACAGAACCCGGCTTCAGCAGCACCGCAACCTGCAGCGAACTCTCGGCTGCATCGCAGAAAAACTCCGCTTCGATCGCGCCCTCAACCCACGCAACATCGGCAATCGCGTTACACAGTGCATCGGCCGCGCATACGAGCAGCGGCGCAGCGATAGGGCACTCGTCCACGGCAAAGGCGGTGTGGGACCGGCGCTGTTTGTAGCCCAGCCGCAGTGCCCCATCCTCGCGCACAAAGTGCATGCGGATGCGGTTGCGATACGCCCACGGCTCGCTTGCATGCACAGTGATCTCCGGGGGCGTCACGCCCGCGCGTACCATCGTCTCCGCCAGGATTCCGCGCTTCATCTCAAGTTGCGCGGCATACTCTGCATGCTGGTAACTGCACCCGCCGCAGATGCCATAGTGCCTGCAGCCCGGCGTAGTTCGCTTGGGCGAAGCCTCCAGCACTGCAATCAATTCACCTTGCGCCGGGCCGCGTTTGCTCTCACTCACGCGCGCCTCTACTGACTCTCCTGGTAGCGTGAGTGGAACCAGCGCAGCCTTGCCATCCGGCAGCCGGGTAAGCCCAGCGCCGCCGTAGACAGCCTTCTCAATACGTAGAGTGATTGCCCCGGACATGGAAGCTGGCTTGTTCATCCGTGGCTCATGTAAAAGAGGCTCAGGCGCGGAATCTTGCGCGACTCCATCAGCCGCTTATGCAGAAATTGCTGCTCGATCTGCCGTATCTGCACGGCTTGCATGCGGCTGCGATACGGTGCCAGCTCGCGCGCCGCCGTCTCACGCAGCTGCACTAGCTCCTGCTCCGGTGCTGCGGTCAGCAGAGCAGCGAATATCTTCTCTTCCAGCACCGTCAGGTTGCGGTCCAGGTCTTCCAGTGGAGTCGCTGGTGCTGCGCGCAACTCCTCTGCCAGCGTACGCAGACGCGCCGCCGTCTCGCGCAGCACATTCTCCGCCGCGGGCAGGTTGATCTTCTCCAGCGCTGCTGCGTTGCTCTCCAGAAACTGCGTCACAGGCTCAATTTCAAATCCGCTGGGCTGCGTCTCTTTTGCAGGTGCCGCGCCAATAGCTGCCTCTGCCATCTGCTCGGCCGTTGCCATTACTTCCTGCGCGCACCATGCCAGCGAATTCACCTTCTGCAGCCGGGTCTTGGATCTCGCTGCCCGCGCATCGTACTTGTCGAAAGCGGAATCGATGCCGCGCAGCGCAGCCTCCAACGGCACGCCGGCCTCGCGCCACGCTTCAATCAGCGCCCAGTCCAGCGTAGAGAGCAGCAGCAACTGGCCGCGCCGCTGCATGAACCGCTCTTCGATCTCGGTGAAGTAATTAAAATAATTCTGCAATGCTGTCGCGCTCGTCTCTGAATCAGGATTTTACGCGTGTGTTGGTGGCGCCGTTGCGGCGGTACGCTTGCGTCCGCGCTCCGCGTTGCGCTCGTAGATAATGCGCAGGCCGGTCAGTGTCAGCATCGGGTCCACCTCGTGCAGATACTTCGATCCGCTGGCGATCAGCCGCGACATGCCGCCCGTTGCAACCAGCTTCGTCTCCGTGCCGAGCTCCGCGATCAGCCGCTCCAGGATGCCGTCCACCAGCCCGATATAGCCGTAGTACAAGCCGATCTGGATATTGTCCGTCGTTGACGTGCCAATGATCTTCGCAGGCCGCTTCACATCCACGCGCGGCAACCGCGCAGCATGCTCAAACAGCGCCTCGGCTGCAATGCCCAGCCCCGGCGCAATCGCGCCGCCGATGAACTCACCCTTTTTCGAGATCACGTCGAAGGTGGTCGCCGTACCCATATCCACCACAATGCACGGTCCGCCGAAGCGCTCGAAGGCCGCAACGCAATTCACAATGCGGTCCGCGCCCACCTCGGATGGATTATCCACCAGCACCGGCAGTCCGGTCTTCACGCCCGGCTCCACAAAGAGCGGCTTGATCTTGAAGTAGCGCTCGCACACCTGCCGCAGCGCCGAGTCGATCGGCGGCACGACGGACGAGATGATGATGGCGTCCACCACATCGATTGACATCTTCCGCAGCGCAAACAGGTCGCGGAAGAGCATGCCGTACTCATCGGTTGTCTGAATGTGAGAGGTTGTGATGCGCCAGTCCGCGACAAGTTCCGTGGGAACGTCTGGCCCAGTCTTATACAGCGCAAGAACGGTATTGGTGTTGCCTACATCGAGTGCCAGTAGCATAGCGCCTTCCTGCCTCGTCTTTCTTTCAATTGATTTCGCGGACCCCGCCGGATAGCACCAGGCGCTCCGATCCGCCCTCCGTTCGGACACGCAAAAAACCGTGCGCATCCAGACCGTCGGTAGTTCCAGTATATCCGGCTGCATCGTCTACGTGGACGCGTTTGCCGCGTACCCATGTGGAAGCCGCCGCAAACCGTTCCAGTATCTCGCCGCCCGCCTCCAGCTCCGCTACCTCCTGCGCAATGTTGCGCAGCAGCGCAGCCAGCAACTGTTGCATACTCTGCTGTATTCCGCTTTCAATGCGCAGCGATGTCGCCAGGTGCCGCAGCTCTTCCGGAAACGCCTCATGATTCACATTGATGCCCACGCCGATCACCACATGGCGAAAGCGCTCGCCATCAGCGCTGGCCGCGGTCTCCACCAGGATGCCGCCGCATTTCTTGCCGTCGAGCATCAGGTCGTTGGGCCAGCGAATGTCCGCCTGCAATCCGCTGACAGACTCAATCGCAGCCTGTGCTGCCAGCCCAGTGGCGAGCGAAATCTTCAGCGCAGCAGCAGGTGAGACGACAGGCCGCAGCAGCACGCTGGTATAGAGTCCTGCGCCCGCGGGCGAGTGCCACGTGTGCCCACCGCGTCCGCGCCCAGCGGTCTGTTCTTCCGCAAAATAAACCGAGCCCGAAGGTGCGCCTGCTTGTGCAGCTTCCAGCGCCGCGGCATTGGTGGAGCCAATGGTAGGGAAGTGATGCAGCCGCCCATGCAGAATGGTTCCGTGCAGTGCATCGTTCAGCGCGGGCAGATCATAGAGCGCCACGGTTAGCGCTCTGCCACGATCTTCATGCTCAGGTCCACTGCCGTGGTGGAGTGCGTCAGTGCACCCACAGAGATGAAGTCCACACCGGCCAGCGCATACTTGCGCACCGTCTTCAAATTCATGTTGCCGGAGGATTCAATCTTGATCTTCGGTGACTGTTTCCGGATCTGCTTCACGGCCTTCTTCGTCTGGTGCGGCGTCATGTTGTCCAGCAGCAGACTCTCTGCGCCGCCGGCCAGCGCCTGGTCCAGTTCCACCTGCGAGCGCACCTCTACCTGGACCGTCTGTCCCGGCTTATGGCCTGCCATCGCAGCGGCCAGCACCTTGGGCAGTCCGCCGCCCAGCGAGATGTGGTTATTCTTAATCAGAATGCCGTCCTGCAGGTCCAGCCGGTGGTTCACGCCGCCGCCGCAACACACCGCATACTTATCCAGGCTGCGCAGCCCGGGGATGGTCTTGCGGGTATCCAGAATCTTCGTTTTGGTTCCGGCCACAGCCTTCACGTACTGATTGGTCAGCGTGGCAATGCCGCACATGCGCTGCAGCAGGTTCAGGATTACCCGCTCGCAGGAGAGAATGGTGCGCGCATTCGCCCGGATCACCGCGATGGATTGCCCCTTCTTGATGCGTACACCGTCGAAGATCTCGGTATGGCTGATGACCTGGTGCCGTCCGACGCCGGGCTTTGCATCCATTTTGGCAAAGAGGTCCAGAAACGCCGAAATGCAGCCCAGACCCGCCAGCATGCAGTCTTCCTTGGCCACAATGGTCGCTGTGGCGCGCAGCTTCGGGTCAATGGTCAGCGCCGTGGTCACATCGCGCGTGACTTTGTCTTCCTGTAGTGCTGCTTCAAGAATTGTCTGGATCCGGCGGCTCTTCCACTCCATGTTGTTTGTCCCTTTGGTACTAACCCTTTCATCGTAAACCCAGCAGCGGCTCCCGTAAAAACTCTGTGCGATATGCGGTCGACCCGTTGGCAGCCCCTCGGTATGGATGATATCGTCGCCGTAATGCAACCGATGATTGTCACCGTCCAACAGCACATCCTTGAGGAGCAGCGTAAGCGCTCTGACGCGACTGGAACCTTTTCCTGGCTGCTTTCCGGCATCACGCTCGCCGCCAAAATGGTAGAAGCGAAGATCCGTCAGGCCGGCCTGCTGGACGTACTCGGCTCCCTCGGTCAGGAGAACGTGCAGGGCGAAGTCCAGCAGAAGCTTGACGTCTACGCCAACCAGGCACTGCTGCACTGCCTGGGCGTCCGCGACTGTGTCGCCGCGCTGGTCTCCGAAGAAAATGAAGAGCCCGTGATCTTTGACCGCGATGGCGAGACTGGCCGCTACATCATCGTCTTCGATCCGCTGGACGGTTCATCCAACATCGACGTCAACGTGAACGTCGGCACCATCTTTTCCATCTTTCGCCGCCCAATCGGCTGCAAAGGTACACCGGCCGATCTCAAAGCCGCCATACTGCAGCCCGGTACGGAGCAGGTGGCCGCCGGCTACGTCGTCTATGGTCCCTCCACCGTCCTGGTCTACACGGCAGGGAGCGGTGTCTTCGGCTTTACGCTGGACCACACCATCGGCGCCTTCATCCTCAGCAACTCCCACATGCGCATGCCAGACTCCGGCACCTACTATTCCGTGAATGAAGCAAATGCCGAGAGCTTCCCTCAGGAGTACCGCGACTACCTCACCCTGCTGCGCACCGGCGGCATGGGCCGCACCTATAGTTCGCGCTACATCGGTTCGCTGGTGGCAGACTTCCATCGCACCCTGCTGAAGGGCGGTATCTTCCTCTATCCGCCGACGGCCAAGCAGCCGGGCGGCAAGCTTCGCCTGCTGTACGAGGCAAATCCTCTGGCCTTCATCGCCGAGCAAGCCGGCGGCATGGCCATCTCTGGCAAAGGCCGCGTGCTGGACATTCAGCCCACGGGAATCCACCAGCGCACGCCATTCGTTGTCGGCGGCAAAACCGAAGTCGAAGCCTTGCAAAGGAATCTCAAATAATGAATTGGAAACTTCCCCTGGCCCTTGCAGCATGCACCCTCAGCCCCGTTTGTTACGCGCAGAACCCCGCGCCCGCCGCCACCCCAGTCCCCGTTTCACCCGCCGCAGCACCCGAAGCGCCGCCGACGAATGTTCTCAAGCTCCCGCCCCAGACGGTCGTGCCCTCACCCGCGCCGAGCTACGCGGCCACGCCCGGCTACTACACCATGCCGTTTGAGGGCGATATTCCGTCGGATCGCATGCCGAATTATCTGCATGTGAATATGTCGATCGATGGCGGTCCCACCAGCGGATATCTAGTTGACACCGGCTCGACCGGCATCGTCGTCGGCGCAGAGGAACTGCCCCACTTTGATCCCAACGGAGAAAAGGGCGATCTGACGTATTCCAGCAGCGGGCGCAAGGAAGAGGGCGTCTGGCAGACGGTCACCGTGACCTTCCCTGACGCCAAATATCATGGCCCAAACGACGGCAAACCCCATGTCGCCAGCGCCAAAGTTCGCGTACTCGCCGTCACCCACCTGAGTTGCGTGAATATGGGCCCCAATGCTGCCGGATGTAAGCCGTCCAATAATCCCAATCCGCACATGCTGGGCATCGGCTTTGGCCGTGGCGCACTCCGCGCCGTTGAGCCAAACAATCCGTTCACCAGCCTCGGCGATATGAACGATGGCACCATCCGCACCGGCTACATCATTTCGCATGCAGGCATTCATCTGGGGCTAACGGATGCGACAGCCGCAGGGTTCACTTTCCAGAAGCTGCTGCCACGCACGGATGCCAAGCCGGACAAGCCCGCTGGGTTTCCCAAGGATTGGATAACCCCTCCCGGCTACTTTGCTGTGGATGGCAAAAAATCTCCGCAGGGAACCGTCCTGATGGATACTGGCCTGGGTAATATGATGCTGGCTCTCGAAGGCGAATCCAAGCCAGCGCCTATTGCGGAGGGAACTCCCATCACCATCTATCTGCCCGGCGGCAAATATCACTACCAATTCCGCGTTGGCGATAAAACCAAGGCGACACCGATCAAGGTGAATTGGGTTTACCCCCGCTCGGGCACGTACGTGAATACCGGCGAGCGGGTCTTCAACCTGGTAGATTACCTCTACGACGCGGACGGCGGTTATCTGGCGTTGCGCGCGAAGCAGTAGCTATTCGGACGGAAGCGCGTCCAGCGCAGCCTTGGTCTTGTCATAGAGCAGCTTCGTCTCGGCCTGCTGCTTCTTCAACCCGTCTACAACAGCCTGGGGGGCCTTAGCGAGGAATGCTTCGTTGCCAAGCTGGCGTTTTGCGCCGGCAAGACCCTTCTCGTACTTCGCCAGGTCCTTGCTGAGCCGCTCACGTTCCGCTGCCACATCGATCTGCCGTTCGTAGATCACGGCCACGTCAAAGCCTGCAGTGCTACGCGCGTTGGTGCCGCTTAACGCAACGTCTGCAATCCTCACATCCGATACCCGCGCCAGGCGTGCCAGCATCACTTCGTTTTCCGAAGCCAGCGCATCTGCACCCAGCACTGAATAGACATCGATCGGTGCGGCTTCCTTCTCCGGTACCGCCAGCTCTTTGCGCAGACCGCGCACCGTCACGATCAACTGTTGTAGCGTCTCCATCGCAGCCACTGCTTCGGGATTATTCTTCATCTGCGCTGCCTGCGGATAAGCCGTGAGCGCGATAGACTTCGCCGGTGGCTTGCCGTCGTATAACGCCTGCCATATCTCTTCCGTGATGAACGGCATGAACGGTGAAAGCATGCGCAGTGCCGCTTCAAACACCGCGATCAGCGTGCGCAGTGCCGCTTCCGTCTCGTCTTTTTTCGCCGCGTCGTCGAAGTTCAACCGCAGCTTCACGATCTCCAGGTACCAGTCGCACAACTCGCCCCAGAAGAACTGGTAGACGAACGCCGCCGCCTCATCAAACCGGTACTCACCCAGCGCGCGGTGAACATCCGCTGCCGTTGCAGCCAGCCGCGAAACGATCCACTGCGCCTCAATGGGCGCGTCAGCCGTGGGATTCAGCGCCGGAGCCAACGTGCTCAGATCGACCGTGATGCCGGCTTCCTTTGCCCGCTCCACCTGCATGAAGACGAAGCGCGCAGAGTTCCAGATCTTATTGGCGAAGGCACGGTTGCCCTCAGTGCGTGCTTCGCTGAAGGCAATGTCCGTGCCCGGCGAAGCCATGCTGGCCAGCGTGAACCGCACCGCATCGGTGCCGAAGCGCCCGATGATGTCGATGGGGTCGATCACGTTGCCCTTGGTCTTTGACATCTTCTGCCGGTCGGCATCGCGCACCAGCGCGTGGATATACACCTCGCGGAACGGCACCGCATCCTTCAGCGTGCGTGCCGAGCCATCCGGCATCGGCATGTCGAGCATGAAGTGCGAGCCCAGCATGATCATGCGCGCTACCCAGAAGAACAGGATGTCGAAACCCGTGACCAGCACATCCGTCGGATAGAACGCCGCGAGGTCCGTGGTCTGCTTCGGCCATCCGAAGACGGTAAAGGGAAGCAGACCGCTGGAGAACCACGTATCCAGCACGTCCGTCTCCTGCGTCAGCGCGGTTGCGCCGCAACCGCTGCATGCCGCCGGAGTCTCGCGCGCCACGGTTACCTCCGGGCACTTGGCGCAGTGCCACGCCGGAATGCGATGGCCCCACCACAACTGCCGCGAGATGCACCAGTCGTGAATGTTCTTCATCCACTCGTCATAGGTTTTGCGATACTGCTCCGGCGTGAACCGGACATGACCCTCTTCCACGGCGCGGATCGCGTCTGCCGCAATCGAATTGCCGCCGCGCTTCGGCGTCTTATTCACCGCCATAAACCACTGCTTGCTTAGCCGCGGTTCCACAATCGTCTTGCAGCGGTCGCACTTGCCCACAGAGTTGGTATGCTCTTTGACCGCGACCAGCAGCCCCAGCGCATCCAGGTCTTCCAGAATCTTCGTCCGTGCCTGAAAGCGTTCGAGGCCAGCGTACACGCCACCTGCTTCGTTGATGTGGGCGCTCTCGTCCATGATGTTGATGCTCGGCAGATTGTGCCTCTGGCCGATAGCAAAGTCATTCGGATCGTGCGCCGGCGTCACCTTCACCGCGCCTGTGCCGAACTCCGGAGTCGCCCAGTCGTCCGTCACCACGGGAATCTCGCGGTCCGTCAGCGGCAGCTTCAGCATCCGCCCATGGAACTTCGCGTAGCGCTCGTCCTTCGGATTCACGGCCACCGCAACGTCACCCAGCATCGTCTCCGGGCGCGTCGTCGCCACCACAATAGAGCCGTTGCCGTCCGCCGCGTCGTAGCGAATCTCGTAGAGTTTGCCTTGCTGCTCTTCGTGGACGACCTCAAGGTCGCTGATCGCTGTCTGGCAGCGCGGACACCAGTTCACGATGTAGACGCCGCGATAGATCAGCCCCTGCTCATACAGGCGCACGAAGCTCTCGCGCACGGCGGCGGAGAGATGCTCGTCCATGGTGAAGTATTCGCGTGACCAGTCCACGCTGGCGCCCAGCCGCTTCATCTGGTCCAGGATGGCCCCGCCGTAGTGGCGCTTCCACTCCCACACCCGCTCCACAAAGGCCTCGCGGCCCATATCCTGCCGCTTCTTGCCCTCGCCCGCCAACTGGCGCTCCACCATCATCTGCGTGGCAATGCCGGCATGGTCCGTTCCCGGAACCCACAGTGCTGTCTCGCCGCGCATGCGGTGCCAGCGGGTCAGGATGTCCATCTCCGTCTGGTTCAGCATGTGGCCCATGTGCAGCCGCCCGGTTACGTTCGGCGGAGGCAGCAGTTGGGTAAAGCGTGCGGAGCCGGGCTCGGGCGCGGTGACGTGGAAGAGCTCTTCGGCGACCCAGTACTGGGCCCAGCGCTCTTCAATGGCAGTCGGATCGTAGGATTTCGATAGTTCCTGGGGCATGAGCTTCTTGCGCCTTACGTAAAAAGCGGCAGGCATTGGCCGCCTGCCGCGGTTGATTCAGGTGGAGCGAAATCCGCGCACAGCATCGTGCGCTCGCGTTTAGAAGGGATTCAGCTTGTCGATGCCCTTCTTCTTCTTGTGCTTGCTGCTTGAGTCGGAGGAACCGTCATACGCCGGCTTGGGATTCTTCTTGCCGGTCGCCGTCTGCGGAATTGCCGGCTGGCTGCCCGGCTTCACGTCGTTGATGGTCTCCTGCGGGGCGGCTGGCTTCTCTACGGGAGGCAGCGGCGTCGCTGCCGCAGCGCCAACAGGCTTCAGTCCGCCATTGGCGTTGGAATCACCCGGGAAGGCCGTGCCCCCGGTGACAGGTGCAGAATCTGCTCCCGAAGGCACCACTGTTACTCCAATGGAGTTGCCGCGGGTACCTGCGCCAGACGGCGTAGACGGCGAAACCGGTACAGCGGTCATCACAGATCCGTTGCCGCTGGAGTTTCCGGCTGTCGGTACATCCTGCAGCGCCAGCGGAGCCGGTGCCACGGGTGCCGGTGTCTCTGCCGTAGTAGTGGCATCGGGCACGGCGGCAGACGTTGTATTGTTAGATCCTGTTCCTCCCGGAACCGCGCCAGTGCCGCGGTTGTTCGGGTCCAGCACGCCGCGGACATCGGCCATGTCCTGCTTGATGATCTTCGGTGCGGTCGTCACTGCTGGGTCCGCCATCGTCGGTTCGCCCACGCGCGCGGATGAAACCGTGTCAGGCGTATGTACGACCAGCAGCATGGCTCGGCGCTTCAGCGTGTAGGGTGCCCGGCTGTTTTCCAAAGCCTCACTGGCAGCGAGTTGCTCTGGCGTCGGCTTCGGAACCGGATAGCCCAGCGCCAGCAGACGGTCTTTGCCGTCATCCGCGTGCGCTGCTGCGGCATACACGGTCACCAAGCGGGTATACGCTGCTGCGGCCTGATCGTTGTAGATCTTCTCCAGCCGGCCCTTGGGCCCTTCCGGCAGACGCATCGTGGCCACCAGCTTCGCCTGTGCGGCGTAGGCGTCACCCAGGCCCAGCAGCACGTCGTCCATGTGGCTGTAGAGCGGATAGGTGTCAGCAATGGTCTGGTAGCGCGCAATGCCCGCGGCCCAGTTCATGTGCGACTCGTAAAACTGCGCAATGCTGGTCTCGCGTGTTGCCAGTACCTCCTGCACCTCGCGCAGCTTCTGCTTGGCCTCCGGCACCCAGCTTGACTCCGGGAACTGCTGAATCATGTTGCGATACTCGTCCTGCGCGCGGACGGACTTGGTGTAATCCCGGTCCGGCCGGTCCATTTCGCGGAAGTAGATGTTGGCCACCTTCATCTGCGCTTCTGCAGCCTCAGGCTGGTTGGGGAAGAAGGTGATGAAGTCCTTGTACTCCTGCTCGGCCTGGGTCAGCGCGGCGGTGCCGCCTTCCTTGTACCAGGAGTCGCCAATGGCGAGCTTCGCCCGCATCTGGAATTGCGAATCCGGATAGGTATTGAGCATCGTCTGCAGGTCAAGGCGCGCCACGTCGAAGTGGTTATGCTGCAACGCAACCATTGCCTTGTCGAAGAGCTGCTTATCTGGCAGCTTCACGTCCACGCCGATCAGCGGGTTCAGCTTCTTGGCCTTCTTCTCGGCCTTCTTCGTGTCTTTGGACGAAGTGATCTTTTCGGACTTTTTGTCTTCGCGGCTGGCGTGGCGTTTCTTCGCGGGCGCAGCCGGCTGCTGAGCTGCTGCCGCGGGCGCTGCCGTGTCTGTGGCGGGCGCAGCGGCATCCTGCGCAAAGGCAGGTGTCACACAAAGTGCAGCAGTGCACAGAACAAGCGTGGATGGAAGCAGACGGAGAGAAAAACGGCTCATATCACCTCAAAAAATACTGCGCAGATGGAGCGTTTAGCATTCGCCGCCACTCCAACCCCGGCATTGCATTCATGCCGATGTCTGCTTCGGTTATTTTAGCCGTTTCGCGGGGTTGGTGCGCGAAGCGGGGGAAGTACGGGAGTTTTCGATCCAGCTCAGGCCTTTTGCAGCGCTGCCGCCCGTGCCGTCGCCAGAAAATCGATGGCGTTCTGCTTCGTCTTGCCGGGCGAAAAAATGGCGCTTCCAGCCACCAGAAGCTCCGCTCCTGCTTCGACGACCGAGCCCACCGTATCGTGAGCAACGCCGCCATCCACCTCAATGCGGAAGTTCAGATTCTGCTCCCTGCGCAGCCGTGCCAGGTGGCGGATCTTGTCCAGCGAGCGCGGAATAAAGCTCTGCCCCCCGAATCCCGGGTTCACGCTCATTACCAGCACGTGGTGAACCATTGGCAGAATCTCCAGCAGCGTATCCACCGGCGTCGCTGGATTGATGACCACGCCCGGCTCCATGCCATGGCTGGCGATCAGTTGCAGTGTACGGTGCAGGTGAGGGCATGCCTCCTGGTGGACGGTGATCCAGTCCGCACCCGCGTCGGCGAAGGCGGGAATCAGGCTATCGGGATTGTCCACCATCAGGTGGCAATCCAGTGGCAGCGTCGTAGCGGCGCGCAGCGACTTCACCACCGGTGGCCCAATCGTCAGGTTCGGGACAAAGTGGCCGTCCATCACGTCCACGTGGACAATGGTGCCGCCTCCCGAGGCCGCAATTGCGATCTCTTCAGCCAGCCGCGAAAAATCTGAAGCGAGAATCGAAAACGCAAGCTCAATCAACGGTATTGCCCCCACTCGGATCTACTGAATCTGTTGAAATTTTAGCAGGCGCAGGCTCCGCGGGCGGTGCGTTCTGCGTCCCCGTGCAAACCCGTGAGACGCCCCGCAGAATCCGCCGCACCGGCAGGCCGTTATCCGCCGCGCCCGGATCGGCAAAAAATATCTCGCCCACTCGCTGCTTTGCCGGCCGGTAGTACCAGCGGCGCAGCAGCGAAAGATGATCGCTGAGGGAGGGGACCTCGCTGCGCGGCAGCGTCTCGCCTTCGCTACGTGCAGGCATCAGCGCCATCAGCGTGCGCTTCAGCCGCTCTTCCGTTGTCTCAATCGGGGTCGCCAGCGACGGATTGCCGGCTTCATCCAGCGGCACCGCCGCCAGCATATGAGGATGCGCAAAGAGCGAGGTCGAGCCCGAATCCTCGTTGGCATGCCGCATCCCCAGCGTGGAGAAGAGAACAGGCCGCCCGCCGCTGGGTTTGATGCATCCTCTGCGCACGGCAAAGAGCGCCACATCCTGGCAGGGCTCACCCTCCGGACTGTCCGCCGCAGGCTGGATCACGATGGCGTCGAGCCGGTCCAGCGGCCGCACGATCTCCGGCGCAAGCAGCGCGATGGCCTTCACCTTCTGCGTCTGCGCATGCAGCGCCGCTGCCTGTTCAAACTCCATCAGCCCGGAAGCCGCATCGCGCTCCGCGGCCAGCTTGTCCAGCATGGATTCGCCCCGTGTGCGGAAGAACTCCAACACCGCCTGCGCCTCCTGCTGGTAGCGCTCGTCCGTGCAGCCTTTGAAGCACGGAGCCAGGCACATCTTCATCTCGGAATACACGCAGCCCGGATGCGCCGGATCCGGCGCCAGCTCCTCGCTGCAACGCCGCAGCTTGAAGAGATTCAGCGTCTCGTTCAGCGCGCGGTCGGCCGCGGCGCGAGAAGGGAAGGGGCCGAACAGCGAGCCCAGGGCTCGCGCCGAAAGGCGGTTGGTTACATAGGCGCGCGGATAGGCATTCTCCATGGCAAAGCGCACGAAAAATGGCGTATGCAACCGCATGCGTTTGCGTGCTTCCTCGTGGCCAAAGTGTGCGGCGCTGGCGTGATACAGCGTAAGCAGCGATTCAAAGTCCGACCCGGTCACCGAATACTCGACCCGTGCTACTTTTTCCCGCAGATTCAGGCGTTTCGTCGCGCCAGCTGGTGGTTGCAACATGCGCCGGATGCGTCGCTGCAGGTTACCTGCGCGCGATAGGTAGGGCTCAGCCTCCGCCGCGTGTCCGCACAGCGCAAAGACTCCGGGCCGCGCGGGGATTGCGGCCAACAGAGCATCGGCTGTAGCCGGATCGAACGCCACGGCATGGTCGAATTGGAAGTCGGTCTCTTGGATCGGCACGTCGAATACCTACAGCCAAATCAGACTAACAGTGACGCGGGTTCGGCTTCATCTGGCCTGCTCATTTCGACCCAAATGCCTGTTCCAAACCCGTGTGAGCGTATGTTGCATTTCACGGGTCCAAGACGGTGAAGATGACGGGCTACACGGACCTTCACGGGCATTTGTATCGCGGGAGTTTGCAAAAGCTATTGTGAAGGTAAACTTTGCAGTTTTCCTTCGCACATGCTACCGTATGGCTATGGACGAATCGAAGGACGATCCCGGCGCAGCTCAGGCATTGGCCATGGCAGCGGAGCTTCGCATCCTGCTTGGCCAGCTAAAGCGCCGTCTGCGCGAAGAGTCGCATCCATCGGGCCTTACCTGGTCGCAAATAGGCGTTCTTGGCCTCCTGGACCGCGATGGGCCTGCAACGGTCACGACCCTGGCGCAGGCTGAAGGGGTGCGTCCGCAGTCCATGGGCGCCACCGTTGCTGTTCTGGAGGAGGCTGGGCTCGTGGCTGGCACGCCAGACCCGGCCGATGGGCGGCAGACCATCCTCTCTCTCACTCCTGCCTGCGAGGAACTGATCAGGGCCAGCCGTGCGGCGCGGGAAGACTGGCTGTTCCGCGTCATTCGAACCAAGTTCACGTTAGCGGAGCAGGCAGAACTTGCAACCGCTGTCGCGTTGCTGAAACGCCTGGTCGAGCCGTAGCGCATTTTCGCTTTAGATGTTGACAGCATGGGGAGGGAAAAGAGTACCTCCGGGGCTAAAGCCCCGATTCTTCTCCTATCCCTTTTCCGTGGGGCTAAAGCCCCACTCCCCCGGCTAAAGCCGGGGGCTTAAGCAAGGCAACACGAATAAATCACCCTCGGCATCCGGATGGCGGCGGAGTGTTGATAGTGGGTGGAGTTTGTGCGGTGGAAGATTTGCGCGCGTCGCGCGGCCGTCGCTTTGCGACGCTATCCCACTCATCGCAAAAGCGCGATGAATGGGGCACCCGAATTTGTGGTTGGTTAGGCGAGGAGTGTGTTCACGAGTTCTGCGGCGCTGGTTAGGGTGGCGTCTAATGCGCCGGGGTCGTTGCCGCCGGCTTCGGCCAGGTCGGGACGGCCGCCGCCTTTGCCGCCTACTTTGGCGGCGAGAAGGCCGACTAGTTTGCCGGTCTGGATGCGTTTGGTCAGGTCTTTGGTGACGCCGACGATCAAGGTGACCTTGCCGTCGGTGGCGGCACCGAGGACGACGATGCCTTCGCCGAGCTTGCCGCGGAGAGTATCGACGAGGGCGCGCATCTGGTTCTTATCGAGGCCGTCGACGCGCTGGGCGAGGAGCTTGATGCCCTTCACTTCGATGGCGGTGTCGGCTGCGTTCTCCATGGAGGAGGCCGCGGACTTCATGCGGGCGTCGTCGAGTTCGCGGCGGAGTTTTTTGAGCTCTTCTTCCTGCGCGGCGATCTTGTGCTGCAGGGCCTCGGCGGGGTTCTCGTCGTTGCCGCCGGTGATGCGCGTGGCGACCTTGGCGACTTCGAAGTCGCGGCGGAATTCGGCGAGGGATCCGGTGCCGGTGACGGCTTCTACACGGCGGACGCCGCTGGAGACGCTGTTTTCACCGAGGAGCTTGATGAGGCCGATCTCGCCGGTGGCGCTGGTGTGGATGCCGCCGCAGAG
>DASWOP010000118.1:0-12615 GCA_036404255.1 Acidobacteriaceae bacterium
CGGTCGGTGGCGATTGCGCGGGCTTTGGCGGCTCAACCCCAGGCGGTGCTGTATGACGAGCCGACGACCATGGTGGACCCGCTGATGGCGCACCTGCTGGCGCATTTGATCGAACGGCTGAAGCAGCAACTGCACTTGACCAGTATTGTGGTGACCCACGACATGCAGCTTGCCCGGAAACTGGCGGACCGGGTGGTGTTTTTGTACGAGGGAAAAGCGCGATTCTTCGGTACTATGGAAGAAATGGAAGAGAGTCAGGATGACGTACTACAGCAGTTTCTGGCCCTAGATGAACTGGTACTGCCGAAGTAATTGCGCAGGACTCAATGGCGTTTGAACCCACCGTCCCACCCGGGGGTTACAACCTACATGGAAGTGTCATCATCCAACAGGGACGTCACACTTGTAGCAAGCACTCATAATACTCAGGAAGAACGGCAGGAAGCACTATTGCTGCTGACCGTGCAAGTGGTTACGTATAACTTTTGTAACCATTAAGAGCATTATTTTCTTTTACTTAGGCGGTCGAGTCGTAGTATCCTTGAGCAAAGAACGCTAGTGAATTGAGTTCACTTGTTTGCATTTTGTATTGCACAGACAGGCCACGGGCTACTCTGCTCCCATATTAAAGGGTTCTCCCGAAGCCGCTGGCCAGTAAGAGCCCATCGTCTGTCAGTTATGAAGTTGGAACTGCAGCCGGAACAGCTATCCGCATCAGGATAGAGAACAGGTTTGGACATGGCATCCCCGGACTATATCCAACAGGTCGTTGTCCCCAATAGTGCCCGCAATGGTGCTGACAGCGGAGCGTCCACTTCAATTTTCGGAGGTCTATTCCGGAGACGGTCGATCTTCGGGATCGTCTGGGCCGCGGTGGACCTGTTTCTGATCGCGATTGCGGTGTATCTTGCGTTGATGATTCGCACGGATGCGGGTATGCTGGCGCACTGGTACTCGCTTCCGGTTCAGGCTCCGCCTATTTCGCTTGAGATTGTTTTGTATTTTCTGTGGTTTGGAGTCTGCTGGATTGTGTTGGCGCGCAGCTTTGGGCTGTACCTTCCGATCCAGCATATGAGTGGATTGCATGAACAGCGGAGGGTGGTGCAGGCTACGCTGACTGCAGGGCTGCTGCTGTGCGGGATGCTCTACATTACCCGTGCCGAACAGGTCTCCCGCATTGCCGTGCTGCTAGTGGTGTTGCTGGTGGGCGGCTTGCTGTCTATTCGCCGAGCGCTGTGGCGCCGGATGGTTTACGCGCGCAATAAAGAAGGCGTGGTTACGCGCAATATCGTGATTGTGGGCTCGGGCCGGGTTGGCCGGGCGCTGCGGAGCCATCTGGAATCGCTGCGTCATCTCGGTTTCCGGTTCAAGGGTTATATTGCGCTGGATGCACACGAGGCTGAAGCCGGGGGCGCCAATGTGCTGGGAACCCTGGACAACTGCGTTCCGCTGGCGCGGTCTCTGTTTGTGGATGAAATATTCCTCTCCGTGCCATGCGAGCGCAGGCGGGTGATGGAGCTGGTGGAAGAGTCCCGGGCCTTCGGAATTGATGTCCGCGTGGTCCCCGATCTCTATGACGGCCTGGCGTGGAATGCGCCGGTCGAGTACATTGGGCATTTTCCCACGATTCCGCTGCATCGCCGGGATATGCCGATGGGGGCATTCATGGGCAAGCGCATGCTGGATCTTGCGCTCGCAAGCCTGGCATTGCTGGTGCTCTCACCGATTCTGCTGGTGCTAGCCATTATGATCCGGCTGGATTCGCCGGGCGATATACTGTACCGCTCGCAGCGGATTGGGCGGAAGGGTAGAACATTCCGCCTGTATAAGTTCCGCACCATGGTGCACAATGCCCAGGAGTTGAAGGCTGATCTGGAGCACATGAACGAGCGCGACGGCGTGCTGTTCAAGATTACGAACGATCCACGAATTACCCGGGTGGGCCGCTTTCTGCGCAAATATTCGCTGGACGAACTGCCGCAGTTTTACAACGTAATACTGGGCGACATGAGTCTTGTGGGACCGCGGCCACCGCTGGCCAGTGAAGTGGAGCAGTATGACCTGACGCATCTGCGCCGGCTGGATGTGCTGCCCGGCATCACAGGACTGTGGCAGGTGGAGGCACGGCAGGACCCGTCGTTTGACAGCTACATTTCTCTGGATACGGCGTACGTGGAGAACTGGACGCTGTGGCTCGACCTGAAGATACTGGCGCGCACGGTCGCGGTGGTGTTTGGCGGGACGGGCAGCTAGTGTGGTGGGGACGAATTCATTGAACAAATCGATGGGTTCGCCAGGTTGGGAATTCTCGAAAGCAGATTCCGCGCGCTGCGCTTCGGAATGACAAACAAAACAGGTTTCGAAATGAGAAACAGATGGGCTTGGCTAAACCCATACACCAATAGAAAATTTGCTCTAACTGCTATGCTTCCAACATGCGTCGCCGTAGAGACTGCATGGCTGCTTGCCGGGTACTTCGCTGGTTTGTCCCACCCTTGAAACTTTGCGTGGCGGGTATTGCGCTTGCATTGGTTCTGGATGCGGCGATTCTCAGCGCGCAGGTTGCTGCCGGTTACAAAGAGCCCGTCTTCCATTCCTACTCCAACCTGATCCAGATACCGGTGCTGGTGCTGGATGAGAACCGCCATTCGCTGCCAGCGAAGACTCCATTGCCGTTTGCCGTGAGCATCGATTCCGGTCCGGAGTTTCCGGTCAAGTATGCGCGCATTGAGGGAAGCGATCCGATTGCACTGGCCATTCTGCTGGACCTGAGCGGAGACCAGAAGGGGATGCTTCCGCTGCTGGCTAATGCAATTTCGGGGCTGGCGCCACAATCGCTGAGGAGCCAGGATAGGGTCTCCATTTACGGGGTGGATTGCCACCTGGTGCTAACGGCGGCCAATATTCAGCCGGAGCCAGCGCAACTGCAGCTAGCAGTGAGTCACGTGCTACAGTCTCCCACGGTGCATGGGCCAGGCAAGCAGAAAAATTCTCCCTGCGCTGCTTCACCGCATCTGCTGGACAGCGTGATGTATATGATTTCGCGGCTGGCTTCGCAGCCGGGCCGCCGGGTGATTCTGGCGATCACGGATGGCAACGACAAGGGGAGCAAGCATCCGTGGAAGGAAGTGAAAGAGTACGCAGACAGTCAGGGCGTCGCTGTCTTTGGATTGACGGGTGCGACAGCGGATGCGCTGCAGTTTGTTTCGCGGGATCAGGAAGACCACTTCATGATGCTGTGTGAGCTGAGCGGCGGAATGGTCAGAACTACGGCTCCGAAGGCCGTGGCGCAGAGCTTGAAGGAGTTCGTCAGCCTGGTGCGGAACCGCTATATTGTGGAGTTTCCAAGGTCCAATAGCCTGACTGCCGGGGTGCACAGTTTCGGTGTGAAGATACAAGATACGAAGGAAGATTATTTCATCCGGGCTTCGGGGATTTCGCTGCCTATCGCCGATCGTGCGGTGCTGGCCGATCCGAATACGGCTCCTGCTGATCCGACGAAGGCTCCGGTGCCGGGTAATCGCCGCATGATGGGGAATCCGAAGCGTTGAGTTGAAAGCTGGTGGGGCGCAATGATTGCGGAGCCGCGATACACTTAAAGAGTGAAGATTGCACTGGCCCAGATCAACCCTACAGTGGGGGATTTTACCGGTAACAAGGCAAAGATCCTCGATTTTACCGAGCGCGCAAAGGCCGCTGGGGCAGAGCTTGTGGTGTTTCCCGAGCTGGCTGCGTGCGGCTATCCGCCAGCAGATTTCCTGGAAAAAGACAGTTTTGTAGCGCGCGCGGGCGAGGTGCTGGTGGAGATTGCCGCCGAAGCGACCGCCGACGGGCGCATTGCTGTGCTGGTGGGCGGCGTGATGCCGGCCGCTGCTACTGTGGCGGGCAAGCATGTGCGCAATGTGGCGGCGCTGCTGGAGCGGGGAAGCATCAGTTTTCTACAGCAGAAGCGTCTGCTGCCGTTCTACGACGTGTTTGACGAGCAGAGGTACTTTGAGCCGGCGAAGAGCCAGACGCTATGCCACATCAACGGGCAGCAGCTTGCCATCACCATCTGCGAGGACGCGTGGAACGATAAGACGTTCTGGCCGCGGCGCTTTTATCCGGATGATCCGGTGGAAGAGCAGATGGCGCAGTGGGAGAGCAGCGCGAAGAAGTATGACAGCGCGCATCCGCAAGAGGGCAAGGGCTGCGGCGATCTGCGTATCATTCTGAATATTTCGTCGTCGCCCTTCTGGCGGGAGAAGCGCGCACTGCGGACGGAGATGCTGAGCGCTATCGCGAAGCGGCACCATGCGTTTGTGGCGATGGTGAATCAAGTGGGCGGCAACGACAGCCTGATCTTCGACGGCACATCGCTGGCGATTGCGCCCAGCGGCAGCGTGATCGCGCAGGGAAAGTCTTTTGCGGAAGACCTGGTGATCTTCGACGCGTGCAATCCGGTGGCTATCGAGCAGCCGGATTTCGGCGCGGAGAGTGGAGAGGTGCAGGCGACGTGGGATGCTCTGGTGCTGGGCACCCGCGATTACATGCACAAGTGCGGATTCAAGCAGGCGGTGATCGGGCTTTCCGGCGGCATCGATTCTGCGCTGGTGGCGGCGATTGCGGTGGAGGCGCTGGGCAAGAAGAATGTGCTGGGAGTGGGCATGCCGAGCCAGTTTTCTTCGCAGGGGTCGGTGGACGATGGCAGGACGCTGGCGGATAACCTGGGCATACGGTTCGAGCTGCTGGCAATTGGCGAGATATTCAAGCAGTACACGGGGATTCTGGAGCCGCTGTTTGCGGGGACGGAGTTTGGGCTGGCGGAGGAGAATCTGCAGCCACGCATTCGCGGCGCGCTGCTGATGGCGATAGCGAATAAGTTCAATGCGCTGGTGCTGACGACGGGGAATAAATCGGAGATGTCGACGGGGTACTGCACGCTCTATGGCGATATGGTGGGCGCGCTGGCGGTGATCGGCGATGTGATGAAGACTCGGGTCTACGACCTGAGCCGCTATGCGAACCGCAATGGCGTGGTGATTCCGCTGGCGACGATCGAGAAGCCGCCTTCGGCTGAGTTGCGGCCGGGGCAGATGGATACGGATTCGCTGCCGCCGTATGCGGTGCTGGACCCGATACTGGAAGCGTATGTGGAACGGTATGAGTCCGCAGGGGAGATTGCGGCGGCGCAGAAGCTGGACCCGGCGCTGGTGACATCGGTCATCAAACTGGTGGAGCGGAGCGAATACAAGCGCCAGCAGGCTGCTCCGGTGCTGAAGGTGACACGAAAATCATTTGGCATGGGCCGACGGTTTCCCATTGCCGTCAAGGTTCAGGTCTAATATTGCGGTAGCGCAATAATTTTGCTGGAACACACCGGCTACTGCCGGCAAACGAGGAACGAAACACTATGAAGCCTGTTCTGCGCGTTGTATTTGCTGCGGCGATCGCCGCTCTCACCCTTACCCATTCGGCCTATGCACAGGATGCAACGCAGCAGGCGACACCGCCTCCTGCGCCGACACCTGCTGCAAAGCCGGCACCGCCGGTGCTGTCGAACATTGCGCCGCAGATCAGCAATTTGAATCCGTTTCCCCCGGCTGACCCGAAGAACTTCACCGCGACGTTTCCGACGAAGGAGACGGTGAATGCATTCCTGCAGCAGCTTTGGGGGTATGACCCGAACCGCATCTTCCAGGTTGCGGCGATTGTGCCGACGACGGCGCCTACGGTGAGCCAGGTGGTGGTATTTGTGGCGCAGCGCGGACAGCCTGCGGACCAGACCAAGACCACAACCTTCCTGGTGCTGAACGATGGGAAGCACGGCATTGCCGGTGACAATGTGATCGACTTCGGCGCTACGCCGTTTGCCGATAAGCGCGCCCTGCTACAGGCTCGCGCGGATGGACCTGCTCGCGGCAGCGCGGACAAGAAGCTGGAACTGGTCGAATTTGCCGATCTGCAGTGCCCACACTGCAAGGATGCGCAGGCGACGATGGACCAGCTGGCAAAGGATTTCCCAAGCGCACACATCGTGTTTCAGAATTATCCGCTGACGGCGATTCATCCTTCGGCGTTTCTGGCATCGGCTTATGGCCTGTGCGTTGCGCAGCAGAAGCCGGATAACAACAACGAGGCATTTTTTGCCTATGTGCATGCCGTGTTTGATACACAGGATGCGCTGACGGGCGACAATGTCAAGCAGACGCTGGACAATGCTGTGGTGAAGGCTGGGCTGGATGCATCCAAGATCGCAGCTTGCGCTGATACGCAGCCGATCAAGGACAACCTGAAGGCTTCTATCAAGCTGGCAAAGGATGCCCAGGTCGAGTCCACGCCGTTGCTGATGGTCAATGGACGCGCCATGCCACTGGCGGGCATTGCGTATGACACGCTGAAGAGCGTGATCCTGTACCAGGCGCAATTGGATGGCATCACGCTGGCGGTGCCCCCTACAGCAACGTCTGCTGCAAAGTAAGCCAGACTGAAATACCGAGAAGCTCGCGGGTTCGCCTGCGGGCTTTTTGCTGCCCGCTGGAGCGGTTTTCTGTGGGGATGGGGGTTGTGGCGGGAGCTAAAAGCAGATCCCTTCGCTCCCAACCCCCAGCGAACAAAATGCCGTTCCCAGGGGACCCCGGCTGCGCTGCGGGATGACAAATAATGGGGCTGCGAATGACAAATGGCGTGCTGCTGGATGAGAGCGAACGGAGTGCATTCAGCTTCTATGCGAGAGGGAACGTGCGTTACTCTTCGCTTCTTGATTCTTTGGTGGCTGTGCGGGGGAAGGAGATTGGCTGGCTGGCAAAGCGGTCGCGTCCATTGCGTACGAGGTGCGGCGTGAGGGTGATGAGGAGCTCGCTGGTATCGACATTCTTGTCGTCGTCGGAGGTGACGCTCTGGAAGCCGGGCAACTCGGCAAGGCCGGGAAGGCCGCTGATAGCGCGGCTTTCCTGCTTCGTCAAATTACTCACCAGGATGGCGGTTTGTCCTGGAGCGATGGTGATGCTGGAGGTAAGGACGCGGCTGGCGAGAATGGGAATACTGTTCAGCGCAGTGCCGGCGAGGGCTTCAATCTTGAGGTCGACGGCAAGGCTCACGTTACCGGAGCGCAGAACGGTGGGAATGGCCTTCAGCGTAAGGCCCAGATCCTCATATTGAATCTGCGGGACGGTGGCCGAAGTGAGTGCGCTGGCCGCAGTGGCCGCGGTAAGGCCATAGGCCGCCAGTTGCGCGGAGGTAAGGCCGCTTAACTGCGCCGCGGTGATTCCGGAAGAGTAGGACGCGGTGATGATGGGGTAGCGGGTGCCGGCGCGGAAGGTGGCGGTCTGACGATTGCCCACGCGCAGTTGCACCTCGTCCAGAGACTTTGCTTCAGAAGAGTTCAGTGCAAGATTCAGAACGAAGGGCGAACCCTGCGAGATGCCGGTAAAAGTAAAGGGATTGACGTTCTTACCATTCAGCAGGTCCGTCACGGAGCCTCCGATGAAGGCTACGGTATTGCTGATAAGGCTATTGGAGATGTAGCCCCCGGCTATGAGCGCAAAAGCGATCTGGGAGAGGCTTGCATTGGCTGGGATCGTGCCGTTTGCAATGAGCGCCGTAATCTCTGTCTGATACTGAGAAAGGCTCTGGGAGACCTGGCCCGCGACGTTGTATGCGGAGACGGTCTGCGGGATGGTTAGTCCAGTGGTGTGCGCGTTCGTCTTGCTGATGCTGTAGATCTTGAGGTCGAGCAGGACTTCGCTGCCGCCATCGAGCAGATCAGCGAGTTGATAGTTCGCGATCCGCAACATCTCCCGGGGTGCGCGGATGGATATGGTGCCGCTGGCTGCATTGACGGAGACATGCTCGATCTCAAGCACCTGCCGCAACAGGTTGGCGGCATCGGTCATCTGCTCGGTGGTGAAGCCGGGCATGTAGATGGTTTCGAGCGAGAGATGGTCGTAATGGTCGTGGTTCTCGCGCGTGTCTTTCAGGACCAGTGCGGTTTTCTCTTCCAGCGGCACAATGAACGAACCTGTGAGCTGCTGCAGAACCGGCAACACCTGCTGAAAGCTGACGTTGTCCATGTCCAGGCGTGTGCTGGTGGCGGGCGCATCGGGATTGAACTGGACCTTCAACCCATAGGCGAGCAGGACGCGGCGCATCATCTCGTGCGCATCGGCGCGGTAGTGAAAGCTCTGCGTGGTCTGGTCGGGTGCAAATTCGAGTGGGGCCGCGAGGGTCTGCAACTTGCCGTTGTTGTTGACCGTATTGGGGAGAATCTCAATCAGCGGGCTGCTGGCTGACGGCAGGTGCTCGGTCACCAGTCGATTCTGCGGATCGATCTCTGCCGCTGCGGTGAGCAGGGCGGCGGCAGCGGCGTTATCGCCCGTGCTGCGCAGCACCTGCGCTTTTCGGACCATACCGGCGACCGCATTTTCGCGTGCTATGGCTACTGCCAGTGCGTACTCCTGCTTTGCGGGGTTCAACGATGCGGCACGCTCAAACTCCTTCTGCGCCTTCTCCGGCTCGTTTTTGTCGAGCAGGGCCGATCCGATGAGGAAGGCGTCTGAGGCCTTGCGGGCCTGACGGGGGCTGACCGGTTTGCCCGAGGGCTGGGTGGGAAGCGCTTTGGTAGCGACGGCGGCTGGTGGGGGTGCAGCGGCATCAACGGGAGGAACTGTGGCGGCGTCAGCAGGGGGAGCTACAGGCGGTGTAGCGGGTGTCTGTGCGGGAAGGGCTACCGCAGCCGTGAGCAGGCAGAGGGCGGCTGCTGTGCGCATCGCTGGGCGATGGCGCAGGGGGCCGGTGGTCTGCGGGCTTGGGGCGGAGTGCATCACGTGTCAGCTCTTGTTATTGGACGAAGCTGCGGTGGCAATCGTCTGATCCAGCAGCGTCTGCAGGGAGGGTACGGCCCACTCGGGGCTGGTTTTGGAGAGTTCCTCGACGGAGAAGATGCTGGTAGCGACGGCGATGGCGGGGATGGCGTTGACATGGGCGGCGGTGACGTCAGAGGGCGTATCGCCGATGACGCAGAGGGTGGCATTGGGGCCGGCCAGCTTGCGGGCCTCGATGGCGGCGTTGGCGATCATGTCAGAACGGACGGCGAAGCGGTCACTGAAGCCGCCGAAGGTGAAGAAGTGGCGGATGCCAGCCTGCTCCAGCTTGAGCCAGCCGATGGATTCGAGGTTGCCGGTGCCGACGCCGAGGACTTTGCCTCGTGCGGCGAGGTATTCCAAGGTTTCGACGACGGAAGGCATGAGGACCATCTGCATGAGGTGGCGCTGGGATTGGACGGTCTCTGCCAGGAGGCGGAAGATGCGCTGCTGGAGCGGCTGCCAGTGGGCATCGTCTACCCCGGCGAGGCGGCAGGCATCGCGGAGGATGGCTGCGTCTGTGCTGCCGTGGACGGTGACGCCTTCGAGGGAGACTTCGCGCTCGAGGACTTCGTGCAGGCAGGCGGTGAAGGCGTTGACGTGGATGCGGTTGGGCTCGCGCATCAGGGTGCCGTCGATGTCAAAGAGATAGGCGTCGAAATCGTCCCAGCCGGGGGCGACTGGGGTGGTGGTTTGGAGTGGGCTCACAATCTTATTGTAAGCGGGTGGGTCTGCGACTGAGTGAGGAATAGCTGGGGTGGAATTTGTGGGGCTGGGAGTATTTGTGGTTTGGAAAGATTTGCGCGCGTCGCACGGCCGTTGCTTCGCAACGCTATCCCACATCTCCGCGATGAAACTGCGTAGATATGGGGCACCCACCGCGTGGGTAGCATAAGCAACTGAGCCGGGGATGGGCACCCAGAGTTGTAGCTGAGGTGGCGGAAGTTAGCGGGCGATGGAGATGGGCTGGGCTAGGGGGCGCTCGCTGCGGGCGGGGCGCTTGAGGCCGTTGCGAATCTGAGCAGGGTCAAGCTGCAACTCGGCGATGGTGCGGCTGAGCGTGTTGCGGTGCATGCCAAGCTCGGCTGCGGCCTTGCACTGGTTGCCGCGGTGGTGCGAGAGAACCTCAAGCAGGTAACGGCGTTTGAATTCGCGGACGGCCTCGTCATAGGTCACGCCGCTGCTATGCATCTGGGCCACTACACTCTCGAGCTCTCGTTTCACTTTGCCTCTCACGGGTGCGACTGTTGCTGTCGCGGGAAAATTGTAACTTGAAATCAGTGATCGATTATGCGGCGATCATCCGTGTATGTCTACTGCTGATGGAAAAAATATGTTCCAGCGGTTACGCGCCTTTGCAAATCAGCAGGTACAACCGAGGATACAGCATGAGCCGCAGTAAGAAAATACGGTGCAAGCACAGAACGCGAAATTAGATTTCCGGGGGTGAAGTTCTGCGGCAGAAACGCCGCAATTGCCATCATACCCGCAGTGATGAGAAGAATCCCGCGAATTAAGCCGAAAATCGCACCTGCAAGCGAATCGGCCCAGCCAAGGCCAACAAGGCGGAGCATGCGACTGATTGCCCAGCCAAGAAGCCCGGCGAGTAGCATGACGGCGAGGACAATCAACACAAAAGAAAGTGCTTCAGCGAGAGGATAGCTGCGCGTGATGGCTTGCAGCATGGGCGTGGGGAGAGCGTAGAACTCGCAGGCGAGGATGAGCCCCAGAATGGAACCGCCGAGCCAGAATAATTCGCGAACCATGCCACGCATCATGGCTCGCACGACGTTGAACACCAGAATGGCGAGGAGAAACCAGTCCAGGAACGTGAGCGAGCCGATGGACACGGTTAGGAGCCTGCGCCTGCCAGTTCGCGGCCGGTGATGAGATGGAAGGCTTCGAGGTACTTGGCGCGGGTGCGGGCGATGACATCGGGTGTGAGCGAGGGCGCGGGCGCCTGCTTGTTCCAGTGGATGGATTCGAGATAGTCGCGGACGAACTGCTTGTCAAAGGACGGCTGCGGGCCGCCGGGAGCGTATCCGGCAGCGGGCCAGTAGCGGGAGGAGTCTGGGGTGAGGGCTTCGTCGGCGAGGACGATGTGGCCGTCGATCAGGCCGAATTCGAATTTTGTGTCGGCGAGGATGAGGCCGCGACTTTCGGCGTGATTGGAGGCTGCGGCGTAGACGGCGAGGGAGAGGCGCTGGAGTTCGGAGGCGGACTCGGCGCCGATCAGCTCGGCCATGCGGGTGAAGGAGATGTTTTCATCGTGGCCGACGTTGTTCTTGGCGGCGGGGGTGAAGATTGGCTCGGGCAGGCGGCTGGATTCGAGGAGGCCGGAGGGCAATTTGATGCCGCAGACGGAGCTGCTGGCTTTGTATTCGGCCCAGGCGGAGCCGGAGAGATAACCGCGTACGACGCACTCGACGGGGAACATCTGCGCGCGGCGGACGAGCATGGAGCGGCCGGCTAATTCCGAGGCGTGGGGCGCGAGGGCGGCGGGGAATTTGGCGACGTCCGCGGTGATGAGGTGGTTGGGGACGACGCTGCGGAGGTGATCGAACCAGAAGAGAGAGAGCTGGGTGAGGACGCGGCCTTTGTCTGGGATGCCGGAGCCGAGGACATGATCGAAAGCCGAGATGCGGTCGGTCGCGACGAAGAGAAGGTCGTCTCCGGCGGTGTAGAGGTCGCGGACTTTGCCGCGGGCGAAGAGCGGGAGCGGGAGATCGGTCTGGAGGAGTGGCGGCATGTCTTCTCTATCGTAGGCTGACGGCGCGCATCTAGTTCGGCTGCGTGCGCGGTTTTGTTGTTGATGGTTCTGGTGCGCCTTTGCGCCAGAGGCGGTGGGGCAGGAGGTAGGTGAATCCGGCGAAGGCTTCCCAGTGGGTGGAGGTGCTGGTGAGGCCGCGCTGGAAGCCGGTATCGAGCACGAGGTTGGGGCGGACGGTGTAGGTGGGCGAGAGCAGCAGGCCGACGGCTCTGCCGTGGGTGAGCGGTTGAGTGAAGTGCCAGAGTTCGCCGGCGAGGTTGAGTTTGGCGGTGATGGGGTGAGCGATGGAAAGCGTCTGGCCGAACTGGGCGCGGCGGAGGGGGCCGTCAGTTTGTTCGGTGACGAAGTAGTTGGTGTCGATGTGGAAGCCGAGCATGTCGTTGCTGAGGAGGAGGAGGGCGTTCTGGCTGTTGCTGCCGATGTCAGTGTCTGGCGCGGTGCCGGTGTAGACGCGGTGGAAGTAACTGAGGGCGACGGTGGGTTTTATCTTTTCGCCGGGGAGGACGACGGCCTGCGCGCCGAGAAGGAAATCGCCAGATTGCACGGTGTGGTCGCGGTCTGCATTGCTGTAGGCGAAGGGCTGCCAACTGGTGAGGAGTTGCAGGCGAGTGTTCAGCGTGAGCTTGGTGACCTGGTTCAGGCCGAACTGGTTGGCGAACTCCTGCGAGCCGTTGGCGTAGAGGGTGCCGTTTTCAAACTGGAGATAGCCGATGGGGGTGAGTGTGGCCGGGGTGGAGACGGTGGGGCGGCCGGGGTTGGCGGCGGGGAGATCGGCGGGGAACTGCGCATGAAGCATCGGCGCACTGCAGAGAAGCAGTACGCCGATGAGCGTGCGGAATTTGGTGGAAGATAGAGGCAAAAGCAGATCCTCCTAAGTTCACAAACGAAGTGCAACAGGCTAAGGTCGTGTTGCCATGGAAGGCCACTACGGACAGTTGTCGCTGGAAGAGCGGTGCACGATTGCCCGGCTTCATGAAGCCGGGCAATCGTGTCGGGAAATTGCTG
>DASWOP010000119.1:0-10673 GCA_036404255.1 Acidobacteriaceae bacterium
GATAGACCGCAGGTCCGCCCCCGCCTCCAGCAGATGCGTCCCAAACGCATGCCGCAGCGTATGCGGATGCACATCCGCCGGCAGCCCCCGGGCCATCGCAATCGCCTTCACAATCCGCCCCACGCTCCGCGTCGTCAGCCGCGCATTCCCGCGCAGCGCATGGTTCACCAGCAGCGGCCCCTCATGCGCCATCGCGCCCTTGCCCGCCGCCTCAAACTTCGCCGCCCGCACCGGCAGATAAGCCCGCAGAGCCTCCGCCGCCGCGTCCCCCAGCGGCACCGGCCGCTCCTTGCGCCCCTTGCCCCGCACCAGGATGGCGTCGTTCTTCCAATGCACATCCTTCAAATCCATCCCGCAAAGCTCCGCATTCCGAATCCCGCACCCATACAGCAGCTCAAAGATCACCCGGTCCCGCTCCAGCCAGCTCGCTCCCCCCTCGTCCAATTTTTTATTTTGTTTGTCATCCCGCAGCGCAGCGGCGGAATCTGCTTTGCCGTTGTCTCTGTCTATGCTTTTGCTTCTGTCGTTATCTTTCCCTAATCCCTGCCCCCTAACCCCTAACCCCTGTCTTTCTGTTCCCTGTTCCCTATTCCCTGATCCCTGCTCCAAAGAATCCATCAGCCGGTTCACCTCTTCCGCACTCGGCACTCTCGGCAGATGCTTCGGCAGCTTCGGCGTAGAAACCAGCAGTGCCGGATTCTGTTCCACGCGCCCCTCCTTCGCCAGCCACCGGAACCACGAGCGTATCGCCGCCAGCGCCCGCGCCGTCGAAGCCTTGGTCAGCCCGCGCTCATACAGCCTCCCCAGATAAGCGCGGATATGCGTATGCTCCACCTCGCGCACCGTTGCACCCTCCGGCATCGCCTCGCCCAGGTACGCCGCAAACGCCCGCAGCTCCCGCGCATAAGCCCGTAGCGTATGCGCCGAAGCCCCGCGCTCCCCCGCCAGCACCCGCAGAAACTCCTCCACCCCACCCACGAATCTGTTCTTCTCTTCAGCCGTCATAATTCCTCGTCATCGGAACACTAATAATTTCCCATCATCCTGAGTACTCACTACCAAAAACTTTGTCATTCTGAGCGCAGCGAAGAATCTCAAATCTTCATCCCGCCAACACCGTCGTCTTTCCCTAATCCCTAATCCCTAATCCCTGCCTTTTCCCCCGCGGATGGCACTCCCTCAACACCTTCTGCAGCCTCCCCAGCGCCACATGCGTATACACCTGCGTCGTCGCAATATCCGCGTGCCCCAGCAGTGTCTGCACACTGCGCAGATCGGCGCCATGCTCCACCATGTGTGTCGCGCAGCTATGCCGCAGCTTATGCGGACTGGCGCCCCCCGTCGCCCCTCGCACCAGCCCCCAGACCCACTGCCGCGTCAGCGCATGCCCCCGCACTGAAAGAAAAAGATTCGCCGCCGGTCTTCCTGTTCCCTGTAGTTTCGGCCTTCCATCCCGCACATACTTCTCCAGCGCCGCCACCGCCTGCTGTCCCAGCGGCACAATGCGTTCCTTGTCTCCCTTGCCGCGCACCTGCACCCTCGCCTGGTCCAGGTGCAGATCCATCTCCCGCAGGTCGCACACCTCGCTCACGCGCAGCCCGCCCGCATACAGCAGCTCCAGAATCGCGTGGTCCCGCAGCGCCCGCGCATCCGCCCCCAGCTTGTTCGCCGGATGCGCAGCGCCCAGCGCCGCCGCATCCAGCATCTCCGCCACCTCGCTCTCCGCGAGCGACTTCGGCAGCACCTTCCACGCCGCTGGAGAATCCAGATTGACCGTAGGATCCTTCGCGATGCGTTTGTCCTTCAGCAGCCAGCGGAAAAACCCACGCCAGCAGCTCAACTTCCGCGCAATCGACCGCGACTCATTCTGGTTCCGCCGCAGCTCTTCCATAAACGCGCTGATCCCCGCCTGCGAAGCCGTCAGCAGCGTCCCATCCACCCGCTCCAGAAACTCCGCCAGTTGCTCCAAATCGCGCCGGTAAGCCTCGCAGCTCAGTGGCCGCAGCCCCTTCTCCACGCGCAGATAGATGTCATACTCCGCCACCATCCGCACATTGCTCGCCGGCTTGTTCGCGTCGTCCTGCATCCACTCATTATCAGACGCAAAGCAGCCCGCCTCGCACTCCTGCCCGCCCGCGTACCAGACTGGTAAGCCACTACCGAAAAGAGTTGCCCTTCCCGGCACCCCCCTGTCATCTGCTTCGCTCATTGCCTTTACTCTTGCATCTAAAGAAATAACTTCAAGCCGCAGAACGGGGCTTTAGCCAGATGAGCCCATCCATACGCACACAGCGGAACCCGTCTCACCATGCGAAACTGCCCTCCACCCTGTGCATATACTCATCGCATATTCACATACAATCTTGCACAATAAGAAAATAAGAGAATTATATGAACGCATCGATATCGCACTCCAGTCTCACCCAACCGCTTCCTGAAGGAATCGTCCGCCTCAGCACGCCGCAGTTCCATACCGCCGTGCTCGCCCTGCAGCCAGAAGTCGCCGTATTTGACTGTGACGGCACCCTCTGGTCCGGCGACGCAGGTTCCGCCTTCATGAAGTGGTCCATGGAGCGCGGCCTGCTCTCCCGCGAAGCATCGGACTATCTCGACGGCCGCCACCGTAGCTACCGCCGCGGCGATGTCTCTGAGCTCGTCATCTGCGGTGAGATGGTGCAGGTCTATCACGGCCTTCGTCTCGAAGAGATGCGTGCCGCCGCCGCCGAATTCTTCCAGCGTCACGTCGAGCCCAATATCTTCCCCGAGATGCTCTCGCTCGTCACCGAGCTACAGAAGCGCGGCACCGAGATCTGGGCTGTCAGCTCCACCAACGACTGGGTGATTGAAGAGGGCATGAAGCGCTTCAGCATCCCCGCCGACCACATCCTCGCCGCCAGCGTCCACGTCCGCGAAGGCGTTGTGACCGAAGACCTCCGCCACGTCCCAACGGACGAAGGCAAAGTCACCGCGCTCGCTGCCAGCGGCGTCACCACGCCGGATGTTGTCTTCGGCAACTCCGTCCACGACGCCGCCATGCTGGCCATCGCCCGCCGCCCCTACGCCGTAAACCCGTCAGACGCCCTCCTCGAAGAATGTCTCCGCCGCGAGTGGCCCGTCTACTTCCCCTCCAGCGTCGAACCGCCCCGCTAGCGACATGCGCATCGCCTCACTGCAGCCCTCCATCACCGTCACCCTTGCGCGCCTTGGACGGCTGGACCTGCTGTGCGCCTGCACAAAATACTGTCTGGATGCCGTACCCGGGCTGGCTGACCGCGGCATTCCCGTCCTCCACGACTCCTGGACCGCGAACTCCGCTGAGATTCTCGAAACCCAGCCGGACCTCGTCATCGCCTCCGTGCCCTACCGCATGGAATCGCTCGCCGCCATCCTCAAATCCGGCCTGCCCGTCCTCACTCTCGCGCCGCATACCCTGAGCGACATCGCCGCAGATACCCGTCTGATCGCCTCCATCATCAACCAGCCCGCCGCCGCCGAAGCACTCATCGCACAAATGGAGCAGACCATTACCCGGACCGGTGTACTCGCGCACACCTCCACCGTCACACCCTCTGTCTACTGCGAGGAGTGGGGCAAGCCGCTCATTCACTCCCAGGAATGGGTCTCCGAGCTTGTCTCCGCCGCTGGTGGGCATTTCATCGGCACCGCCGGAGCGCACACCACGCCCGATGCCGTAGCTGCATCCGATCCCGACGTCCTTCTCTTTGCCTGGTGCGGCGCAGGCGACCGTGTACCCCTCGCCCGCATTGTGGAGCAGCGCGGCTGGCAGCACCTCCGCGCCGTCAAGAACCGGAAAGTCTTCTGCATTCCAGACGAGCTTCTGAACACTCCAGCCATCACCCTGCTCGATGGATTGGCCTGTATCGCCGCCGCCCTTCATCCCGAGCTGTTCCCTTCTCAGCAACGCCTCATCCAGCTTTGATGACTCCAGCAGCGGCCAGTGAGTCTAAACTGTAAGTGGCGATGGACATCCCTAAGCCAACCCGCAGCAGCACCCAGCGCCGCCAGTCTTCGCGCGAACACTTCACCAACACTGGTGGCAAGAAGCAGGTGCGCCTGGTCGTCGCCGCGCTCATCCTGCGCACGGGTGCCTCCGGGCAGGAAGTCCTCGTCTGCCAGCGCAAGCCCGAGCAGGCGATGGCGCTCAAGTGGGAGTTTCCCGGCGGCAAGATCGAACCCGGCGAAACCGCCGTCCAGGCCCTCATCCGCGAGTTGAACGAAGAGCTCGGCATCGATGCCGTCATCGGCGCGCCCATCACCCGCGTCCGCCATAACTACCGCAACGGAGGCGCCGTAGACATCCAGTTCTTCCGCGTCCACGAGTTCCACGGCGACCTGACCAACCGCATCTTCAACGACATGCGCTGGACCACAATGGACACCCTCCCCGGCTTCGACTTCCTCGCCGCCGACCAGGGCCTAATCCGCGACCTCGCCGACGGCAAGCTCCTCTAAATTTCACATCGATACAAAAATCAAGTGTCATCCTGAGCGCGCTCTTGCGCGAAGGATCCCGACGATCTCCACGCCACCCATGCCGCTCAGACCATTCCGCGCACATACGGCGCATGGAATTCCTCCCCCGCACGGATCACTGTTCAGTACCACGTCATCCGAATCAGCGGCCAAAGGCAAGAGCCACACAATTCCAAAGGATTGGGCATCGCGAGCCGCGATGGCGCTCCCGCTCTACCCCCTATTCCTTAACTCCTGCCTCTACGACACAAACAGCATCGCCACAGAAAGCCCGATCACTATCGCTGCCGTTCCATACGCTATCCAGTTGAACCAGCCGTTGTTCGTATACTTCCCCATCAGCTCATGCTTGTTGATCAGCCGCAGCATAAAGATCATCACCACCGGCAGCAGCACGCCGTTCAGTACCTGCGAAAGAATAACCACCTTCACCAGCGGGAAATTCGGAACCAGCACCACCGCCGCTCCCGCCACAATCAGCGCCGTGTAGAACCAGTAGAAGAACGGTGCGTCCTTCCACTTCTTATCCAGCCCACTCTCCACGCCCAGACCTTCGCAGACCGTATACGCCGTAGAAAGCGGCAGAATGCTCGCCGCGAACAGCGACGCATTGAATAGCCCCGCGGCGAACAGAATGAACGCATACTGCCCCGCCACCGGCAGCATCGCGCTCGCCGCATCCGCCGGCACGTTGATCGCCCCGGCGCCATGCGCATACAGCGTCGCCGCGCACGCCACGATAATGAACCATCCCACAATGTCCGTGAAGAACGAGCCCACGATCACGTCGATCCGCGTCGTCTTTGCATAGTTCTTGACGGAAACGCCCTTATCCACCAGCGAAGCCTGCAGATAGAACTGCATCCACGGTGAGATCGTCGTGCCGATCACGGCCACCACCATGTACACATAGGTCTTGTCGTGCCACGTCGCCATCGGCGGCAACTTTACCGTCTGCACCAGCGCCTCATGCCAGTTCGGTCCCGCCTTCACCCCGGCCACGATGTACGCGATATACACCACGCTCGCCGCCAGAAACACCTTCTCCACAACCTTGTAATCGCCCTTTACCACCAACACCCACACCAGCGCCGCGCATACGGGCACACTTAAATATTTTGTAATGTGGAAGAGTTCCATACTGCCCGCAATGCCGCTGAACTCAGCCACCACATTGCCGAAGTTCACGATCACCAGCAGCACCATCATCACAAACGTGATCCGCAGCCCAAACTCCTCGCGGATCAGATCGCTCAGTCCCTTACCGGTCACCGCGCCCATGCGCGCGCACATCTCCTGCACCACGATCAGCGCAAACGTGATCGGGATCATCGTCCACAGCAGGCTGTACCCAAACTGCGCACCCGCCTGCGAATACGTCAGGATTCCGCCGGAATCGTTATCGACGTTGGCCGTAATAAACCCCGGCCCAAGCACCGCGAGGATTAAAAATATGCGGACTCGCCAGCGCTTCCATACTGTCATCCGCACCCTCCTGTTTCGATTGAACTCCGGAAATCTTTACAACCTCATATCGCCACAAATCTGGGTGCCCCATCTTCGCCGCAGTTTTATCGCGGCTAAGGTGGGCATTCGCGAAAGCGAACCGCCCCCGCCCATCTCACTGTCACCAACCATTTCAAGCGGAGTCATTCTGACCCTCGAGCGTAGCGAAGGGCAAGAATCCAGACGCTCCTCACGTCACCCATGTACTTTCAAGCTTTCGCTGCACCAAAGCTCACGCCCTTACTCTTCGAACCCCTGCTCCTCGTTATCCCCAAGCACCTTCCCCAGTCTACGTGCCAGACCCCTGCAAAATCGTCCTCACCCGTTCCAGAATCTTCCCCACCTGTCCATCATTGTGGTATCCGCTGGCCGCAGCCCGCGCATATCCTGCAGCCGCAATCCGCGTCCGCGCCGCTTCATCCGGCAGATAGCGTTTAATTTTCTCCGCGCACTCCTCGATCGTGGAGAAGAACACCGCCTCCTCGTCCTCCACAAACCGCGCCGCATGCCCCTCAGACCGCTCCACCAGCAGGAACCCGCCGCAGCCCGCAATTTCAAAACTCTTGTGCGCGAATTCATCCCGGTTCGAATGCGTCAGAAAGCTCAGGTTGATCTTCGACCTCCAGATCGCCTCGCGATACTCCTTCAGATAGATCTCGTCGCCCACAAAGATTTCCTGCATCTCATCCGGCTTCATCCGCCGCTCCCACATCCACCGCGCACCCCTCACACCCACCGGCACGCCAAACTCCCGTTTCAGCCGCAGCAGAAACGACGGACGCTCGTCATACGGCGTTCCAATGAACGATACCTCGCGGTCACGGTCCTTATCGCTCCACTCCGGCGGCGGCGGAAACTGCAACGTCGGCTCATACGCCGTCTGTATCTTGATCACGCCGCGGCCGCCGTGCGCCGTGTAATCCACCACATTCTGGTCCCTCTGCACCACGTGCAGGTCGTAGTGGGGAATGCACTTCATGTACAGTCCCCACCCCGGATCGCGCCTCGGCCCAAACGGATTGTCGATGTTGTAATTCACCGTCACAATCCCCATCGCGCGCAACGCATCCAGCGTCTTCGGCAACATGTACACCAGCTTGTCGCCCCACATCACGTCGGGCCTATGCTCGCGTGCCATCCGCAGCACTTCGCGGTTGAAACTTCGCACCACCGGCCCCATGCCCAGCGCCGTTCCCAGCCGGAACGCCACCTTACTCATCACCCCGCCCAGATCTGTCCACTGCCGCAGGTCCAGCGGCACAATCTCTTGCCCCAGCCGCTGCAACGCCCACATGCGATAAAGCGCAGTGGAGCGCTCGCCCATCGTTCCTAGGTACAAAATCTTCAGTGGTTCCGGCATCCTGCTATCTCTCCGACCGCAGCAGTGCAATCACCTGCTCCGCATGCACCACGCCAGCCAGCTTCTGGTCTTTGTCCACAATGGCCAGAGAACGCAGGTTGTATTTGTCGAAGAGCTCAATCACGTCCTTCGAATGAGCATCCACATTGCAGCTCACAAAATAGTGCTCCGCCAGCGATTTCAGCTTCGTATCCGCATCCGCCACCACCAGCCGCGCCAGCGGAATAATCCCTGCCAGCACCTCATCCTTCTCCAGCAGGTAGATCTCGGTGATCGTCTCGGTATCGCCTTCAAACTCGCGCAACGCCTGCACCGCATCCGCCACCGTGCCATCCACGCTCACGCCCACATAATCCGTCGTCATGCGGCCGGCAGCCGAGTTGCCCTCGAACTCCAGCAGCTCTTCCACCTCTTGACGCTCTTCCGGGTCCATCTCCTCCAGAATCTCGTCCGAAGTCTCCTCCGGCAGTTCCGCCAGCAGATCGGCCGCCGCGCCCGGGTCCATCTCTTCCACGATCCCGGCAATCTGCTCCGGTTCCAGCGATTGCACCAGCGACTTCTGCAGTCGCGGCTCCACCTCTTCCAGCGTCTCCGCCGCGGTCTCCTCGTCCAGGCTGGTAAACAGAGCGTTCCGGTCCCGCGGCGCCAGGTCTTCCAGAATGTCGGCGATGTCCGACGGATGCATATCCGCCAGCCGCTTCCCCTCGATCTTCAGCTTCACCCGCCGCGCCGGATCAGATTCGATCAGGTCCACCACGTCCCACGGAATGGCATTCGGCTTGAACCGCAGCGCCAGCTTCTCCACCATAGTGGCCGGCAATCCCTTCAGCAGCCGCCGTAGCGCACCCCGCGTGCCCGTCTCCACACCCGCAATCCTCAGCTGATGCTCCGCCTTCGGATCCAGCGGATTATCTCCATCCTGCTCCCACTGCAACTCAATGTCGTTGACGCGCACCACCTTGCGCCCATGCACGTCGATGATCTGCTGATCCAGCAAATCGCGTTCCAACAGAAGCATATGGTCCGTAGCGTTCGGCTCGACAGGCACCTGCTTCCGCCCGCTATGCTTCCGCATGGAAAACACCTGCGGCTTCGCGCCTTCGCGCAACTGCAGCGTCCCCGCCGGCATCCAGTGCATATCCTTCACGGCCGCCAGCTTCAGTTTGCCGCGCTCTTTCCCGCCGCTGACCTTGTACACCACCCCGGCCACGTGGGCAGGGTCCACCGCCGGCTCCACCGTCATCTCACGGACGCGGCCCAGCATATGCCCCGCCGCATCGGTCACCGGGGTGCCGAGTAGCGCTGAAAGCGTCGTCCTCTCCATGGGGTGCTTACTCATAGTCCGTCCGTATCTTCTGGGTGTAACCCGCTGTTCTTGCTACAGGATTGCCCGCTCTTCGCAGTCTACGCACTTCGGTGCGATCTCTGCATCTATCCACTGCAAAACCTGAGAAAAAAGTTACTTCCCAGTTACCCCACCACAAAAGCGGGTGCCCCAGGTCTCGCTTCTGAGACCTGGGATGCAGGTGCTCGTACCATCCCAGTTCTCCTCGGAGACAAAAGAAGTAGGTGCCCCCCCACCGCACATCTTTCATGTCTGAAAATCGGAGCAAAGCCATCACCGCTTTTCCTAATCCCTGTTCCCCAATCCTTGCCTCTGTGACCCCCATCACGGCCCCTTCCTCCCCACAGGACTAGATTCATCTCGCAGCCCGGCTGCACCAGCCGCGCTCGATGGAGGTGAGTCATGAAAATCCTCGTTGGTCTTGGCGATTCCCGCTTTTCCTCAGCTCTTCTCAACACTCTTCTCACCCAGTTCCGCTCTGAAAACACTGAGGTTCGAGTCGTCCACGTGCTGCAGCCCATCGCAACCGCGGCCCTGCTGGAGATGGCTCCCACCTACGCCCCCGAACTCGAAGAACTCAAGGAGCCCGCCCGCGAACTGGTCGAGCACTTCGCCACCGATCTCCGCGCCTCCGGCTTCAAAGCAGACGTTGCCGTCGAGATCGGCGACGTCCGCGAACGCCTTCTCGATATAGCCGACAACTGGCATGCCGACCTCATCGTCGTTGGCTCCCACGTCCAGGGTGGCTTCAGCCGCTTCATGCTTGGTTCCGTCGCCGAATCCGTAGTCCGCAACGCCAACTGCTCCGTCCAGGTCGTCCGCACCCAGACCGGCGTCAGAGGCTAAAGGCAGGGGTTAGGAAACAGGGGTTAGTGAAGTAGGCACACGCACGCGAAGGTGGGTGCCCCATTCATCACGCAGCCTCATCGCGCCACCACTCCGGGTGCCCCATCTTCGCCGCAGTTTTATCGCGGCTAAGGTGGGCATTCGCGAAGCGAACCTTCGCAGGATTCATCCCCCACCACCAGCAGTGACTTTCGATACACACGCCTAACCCCTAACCCTGCTCCTTGACTTTCCCCCGCCCCGCAAAGCACACTTGCCACAGCGCATTGCAATGACAGAGCCCACCACAAGCCGAGTCCACTTCACCCTGGAGTCCACGCTCGCCACCGTCAACAAGGTGGAGCAGACCGCCCACGAGTTCGCCCAGCGCGCCGGTTTTTCTGAGGATGATCTCGATAACATCTCCCTCGCCGCGCACGAAGCCGCCGTCAACGCCGTCATGCACGGCAACCAGCAGGATCCCGCCAAGACAGTCGATTTCTCCGTCGAGCTCACCGGCGAAGCCCTCTTCATCCGCATCGCCGATCAGGGCCCCGGCTTCGATCCCGACGCCCTTCCCGACCCTCTCGCGCCAGAGAACATCCTCCGCCAATGCGGTCGCGGCATATTTCTCATCCGCGCGTTCATGGATGAACTAAAATTTCGGAAACTGGAATCCGGAACCGAACTGACTCTTATCAAATACAGGAAACAGCCTGTAGAGCAACTCGAGAAATAACCGGCGCAAGCCAATAAAGAAACAACCGGCGAAAGCTAATATCTTAAGGAGAACGTACCCGTGAGCATGAAGATTGCAACCCGCCAATTGGATGGCATTACAGTTCTTGACCTCGGTGGTCGCATCACCCTCGGCGAAGGCAGCGTACAGCTGCGAGATGCCGTTCGTGACCTGATCTCGAAGGGCCAGAAGAAGATTGTGCTCAACCTTGCGGACATCAGCTACATGGATTCCTCCGGCATGGGCGAGCTCGTCACCGCTTACACCTCCGTTAAGAACCAGGGCGGCGAACTGAAACTCGTCAACCTCACCAAGAAGATCGAAGACCTGATGCAGATCACCAAGCTCGTCACCGTCTTCGACATCTACGACGACGAAGCCAAAGCCATCGCCGCCTTCTAACC
>DASWOP010000120.1:0-22390 GCA_036404255.1 Acidobacteriaceae bacterium
CCTGCATCCACTGCGATACCGGAAGGTGTAAATGCCGTACTGCCGAGAGAAACCGTGAGCTGACTGAAGTTTGTCCCCAACTCCACAACCTGCTTATTGCCCGTGTCCACCACGTATAGATTGCCAGAGCTATCCACCGCCAGATCTGCCGGTGCGTTCAGTCCGCTCAGTGTCAGCGTCTTCTGTCCGCCGAGGGTAAAAGCTTCTACCACGCGATTCGCCCCGGTATCCGCCACATACACATTCCCTTGCCCATCCACGGCAACGCCAGTAGGCGCGGTGAATCCCGTGGCAAACGCCGTCGCTGCACCGCCCGTGGCGCTGGTCACGGCAATGCGGTTGTTACCCGTGTCTGCCACGTAGATGTTGCCCTTGCCGTCCACCGCAACCTGCGCAGGATTGCTCAGACCGGTGATCAGCGTAACCGGAGTGCCTCCCGCGGCTGCAACTTTCTTCACCGTATTCGAATTCGTATCTGAGATATACAGATTGCCGATCAGATCCACAGCAACACCATTCGGCTTCAGCCCAGTGCCGATCGTGGTTTGCGTACCCGGATCCATAGAAATATTCGCTGCCTGTCCTACCCCGCTCAGATAAGCTGATACCGCCGACCCCATAAAGCTTACTGCTCCCTCACGCAATCCTGCAGCGGCCGGAGTGAATTGCGCATAGAACACGCATGTTTTGGCCGCCGGAATCGCGGTGTTCAAAGTGCAGGTATCGCCGCCTGGGTCAGAGAATTCCGTCGTCGTACCACCCTGCAGGCTGAAAGTTTCACTCGTAAAATTCGCAGCGGACACCGCCAGAAAGGCGAGTGGCTGCGTTGTAGAAGCTCCAGCAACGGTGGCAGGAAACTGTGTATTGAGGGAGAACTTGCGGACAACCGCGTTGCCGCTCTCCGTCTCGTAGAAATTGCCCAGCGAATCGAAGCTGATCTGGCCGCTCGCGCTCACCGTCAGTTGCGTTGCCGGGCAGCCATCGCCACCAGTATCGACCGATTTCGGTCCACTGGTGCCGGAGCAGTATGCGCCAGCCACCGGCGCGGTTCCCGTTATTCCACCCACTACGGTGGCAATGCCCGTCTTGCCATCCACCCTCCAGATCAGCCGGTTAGTGCTGTCGTAAAGATAGATGTCACCCGCCTGACTCATGCCCGCAACTGAAACCAAACCGAAAGCCAGCTGCGTCGCAAGCAGCCCATTGTTGGCAATGGTTGCGGTTGATGCTCCACCACCCGCAACGGTATACACATTATTCTTCTGCGGATTGCTGACGTTCACCAGGCTGCCCGTTCCCTGGTAGATCGCGCGAATGCGGGCATTCGTGGAGTCAGCGACGTACACATTCGCATTCACATCCAGAAAAACTGAATAAGGCGAATTGAATGTGGCTTTCGTGGCCAGATCGCCATCTCCATCCGCTCCACCAACAGCTCCCGGCGCACACCCGGTCGATGGCTGTGTACAGCCTGCGCTGCCTGCAAAGGTAGTGATAAACGCCGTCGTCCCATCCACCTTGCGGATGTTGTTGTTTGTGCTTCCACCAGCCGTATTGCCATCTGAGATATACAGATTCTCATTGGCATCTACCGCAATGTCGCGAATGGAATACATCGTGCCATTCTTGGCCACGCCACCGTCGCCGTTATAGCCGCCCGTTCCACCCACGATGCTGTACACGTAGCCGACCTTCGGATCGGTGCCGGTAGCAACAGATCCGTTTGCCTTCAATAGCGTTGCAGCAGCGGTCCCGCCCACGTAGAGCATTCGCACCAGCCCACCCGATGCGCTGGTGAAGAAGACATTTCCATCCTTGTCGATGGCCGGTGTGCGTGGCCTTATATAGGCCTGCGTACCCGGGCAGCCATTGCCCGATGAATCAATCGCTGGATTGCCAGAGGTTCCCCCGCTACAGTAGTACGCCGAGCCAGACTTGCTGATCGCACCTGTGCGCCCGCCCGCAAGTGCATAGATGTGCCCAACCTGTGGAGTGAAAGCGCTCGTATTCGCCGCGATAATCGCTGCGGCCAGCGCAGCGCCACCGTTGTAGATCACGCGCAGTTCATAGTCTCCATAATCGCCGATATAGATATTCCCCAGCGAATCAGCCACAGCGGCGTACGGTGTGAGGAAGCTCGCCTGCGTAGGCAGGCAGCTGTCGCCCGTGTGCTTGGCTGCGCTAAAGGTGGCAATGTCCGAACTGCACAGCACAGACGAACTGCCGCTAGCGAGCCCTGCAATCGTCGACGCAAACGGTATCGGCACCACTGCAGGGGCCTGTGCGCGGGCAGAACCCATCGCCCCTATCGCAACTACACCCAGTATGGCCGCCAGTCGCATCACCAACCCCACACCCCGGCCGGCATTTATCTGCGTTGCATCATTCTTGTATCTGTCCTGCTGCTTCATACCCATAACTCCTGCAATCTTTGTCGTGCCGTCAATTCCCACACACTGCGAGCGGTGTATCCGCCCGTCAGTAACGCACCGTAAGCGAAATCTGCATGCGGCGTCCATTGGTGCCAACGTTGCCGTTGGTTCCCACCGTCGCCTGAATCGTCGCAAAGCTGGCGGCCTGCTGGTTCGCCGTTGCAGACGATTCACTCAGCGTCGGATTCGCCAGGTTCGGCGTATTGAACACGTTGTATGCTTCCACCCGGAACTCCGCTACGCTACGCTTTGGCAGATTGAAGTTCCGCTGCAGAGAGAATTGTGTGTTGATGAAAGCTGGTCCGCGCAGCGTATTACGGCTTACGTTGCCGAATGTGCCGTACGGTGGTGTGGCGAAGGCCGCGGTATTGAACCAGTTCAGGACCTTATCGACGCGATGCCGATTGCTTGGCAGACTAGGATTCACACCCGGCACCGCCAGTGGCCGCTGCGGCCTGTCTCCGGTAAACGATACGTCGCCGGCAAGTACGATATTGATGGGCATACCCGTGCGTGCGCTGTACAGACCGCCGAATATCCAGCCATTGGCCACCGCCCGGACAGGCCTGCCAAAGTGCGTTGTCTTCGGCAGGTTGTAAACCCAACCCAGTGTCAGGTTGTGTTTCGTGTCGTAATCGGACACCGCGTAGTTTGACCCCAGGTTTTTCGGCATCGGAAAACTCGCGTTCGTCGTCTGGCCATTGCTCTGGATGTCCAGTGACTTTGAATAGGTGTACGAAGCCTGCATACTAAGTGATTTCTTCGCCCTGTGCCGGTACTGGATCTGCAGGGAATTGTAGTTCGAACTGCCCACCGTATTATTGTCCACCACTCCCTGGCCGCCATAGGCATAGCCCGGATAGGTCACGCGATTCTGTTGTGATGTTGCGGCAACAGTTGAGGAGAGCGTTGCCACGCCATTGGTAATGGTGACGGGACAATAGATCGGATTCGCCTGGTAATACGCCCCTGTGCAATCGAAGATACCGGAGTTCTGATCGAACTGAACCAGTTGATGGCGGCCGAACTTCGCCACATAATTCATCTCCAGCGTGCCCGAGCTTCCGACCTTCCGCTGGAACCCAATGTTTACCGCTTCGGTATACGGCGTGGTGATATTGCGGTCTGCATAGTTCACGCTGTAGGGCGTGCCGAAATACGTGCTTCCCTTGGTGTAGTTGGGCGCAATCTGCGGCTGGTTCAGCAGCGGCTGAGAATAGCCACCGGCCGGATACGTGTACTGCGCGCTGTAATGGTAGGGTGCACCGATGCCCACCACGGCTGCATTGATCGCATCGTAGAAGATGCCAATTCCGCCGCGAATCGTAGTGGAACCGTTGCCAAACAGGTCGTACGCAAAGCCTAAGCGTGGAGCCAGGTTGTTATACCGCGAGCGCACGCTGGCGTTACCCAGCGCCGGATCGCCCTCATAGCCCAGCCCCGCGGGCGCCGTCGGAAATACTGACGACTGGAAGCCCGGAGTAAAGGCAACACCCTGACCGTCCGCGGAGTGCCATGCGAACGGCAACTCATACCGCAACCCATAATTAAGCGTCAGCTTCGATGTTGCCCGCCAGTCATCCTGCGCATACATATACACGTCGTTCTGCACCGCACCCAGGTTGCTGAAGTTCGCCAGCTGCTCCTGGTACATCAACCCCATCAGAAAATCCGCCGTGTTCGCCTGCGTATACTGCTGCTCAGACTCCAGGAACGGCGTTGCGTCCCAGCGATGCAAATACTGCAAGTAGAGATACTGAGCGCCGAACTGGAAGTTATGGTTCCCGTGCGTCCATGTAAAGTTGTCGTCTACCTCGGTGTTTTCATTCACCGTGAAGGAATACGTCGAATTGGCGCTGCCAACAGTGAATCGGCTCGTCACCTCAATCTTCGGCAGAGAATTCACCATCGCCGGCTGATAAAGATTCGAACCGAGATCCTGAAACGTTGTGTGGTCGGTCGGATAGATGGTGTAGTTGTAACGCTTGTAACCTACGCGTAGAACGTTCAGCATGGTTGGCGTCACCACAAATTGGTCGCCGATATTTCCCGCGTAAATACCGCCTGTATTCAAATCCTGTTCATACCCTGCAACGCCGGGCGCCGTGCCTGCCGTGGTGGCGCTGTTTGACGTCACATCATTCGCGTTGGTCACGTAGAAGCGCATGTCCAGCGTGTGCCGGCCAAGGTTGACGTCCACGCGGGCGAGACCGTCCCACTCATTGCGCGGCTGCTTCGCTGTTGTCGTTGTTGTTGGAAAACCAGCCGCATTCACTCCATTGGGCAGCGGCAGGTACTTGTTCATGAAATTCACGATGACCGGGTTGAAGCAGAACGCCGGTATCTCTTCATACGGCATGTAGTTCTTGTGGTAAACGGGCCCGCTCCCCAAAGAGCCATATAGGCTGTCCAGCGCCGTCACGCAGGGCGAAGTACCCGTTCCACCGGCCCACTGGTACGCCGCGTTCTCTTGTGACTGAAAGCCCGAAGAGTAAGCCGAGCTCTCCAGCGGATTACGCAGATAGCAGTTGTAGTAGGGCACGCCCGGGCACGTCGGAGCTCCTGTCGTAGATGAAACCTGCGGCGTCGTCGGAAAGTTCACGCCAAAGTTTGCGCACTGCATACCGGCAAACCCCGCATACTGGCACATATGTGGAACGCCTGCTGTGGTGGCCGTAGGAGCTACGTCATAGCCGCGTTCCAGCGCCGTCGGCGTCTCATCCAGCGCGAACACCGTCTGCGCCGCCCGCAGGTCCTGGAAGCCAATAAAAAATGTGACCTTATTACGCAGAATCGGGCCGCCCAGCGTGGCACCAAACTGGTTCTGCACCAGTGCAGGATTCAGGTGCGAGATGTAGTCCGCCGCATTCAGGGCATGGTTCTGGATGTACTCCCACAGCGAGCCGTGGTATGTGTTGGAGCCGGACTTGGTGAGCACATTCACAATACTGCCCACATTGCGGCCGTACTGTGCCTTGAAATTGTTGAGCAGAATACTCATTTCACCGACCATCGGACGCGGGGGATAATTCAGACCGGTGTTGTAGAACATGTTGTTCCACAGCACGCCGTCCAGCAGAAACATGTTCTGATTGTTGCGCGAACCGCTGATGTTGAAGGTTGGGCCACCCGTGTCACTGGTAAATGTCGTCGGTGCATTTACGTTGGAAACGCCCGGCAGCATAGCCGCCATGGCAATTACGTTGTTGCCGTCCACCGGCAGGTTTTCCACCATCTTGTTGTCGATCATGGCGCCGATGGTCGCGGAACGCGTATCCACCGTCGTTCCCTCTGACTGCACCGTGGTCTGTTCGGACGCAGAACCCACCACCAGCTTGGCATCCGTGCGGACGTTCTGGTCTGCGTCCAGTTGCACTCCCTCCACCACGTAGGTCTCAAAGAGAGGCGCCGCCACGGTCAGGGTATACATGCCAACCGCCACATCGCTGAAGACATACTCACCGCGGCTATTGCTCTCTGCCGTGCGCTGCGCGTTGGTTGCGGTGTTCACCAGCGTAATGGTGGCGCCTACGACCACCTTACCCTGTGGGTCCATCACATTGCCGGAGATCGTGCCGGTATTCTGTGCCTGGCCTAGGGCCATCACCGTACATCCAAGCAGGATCGCGAACACAAACCCTGTCCGCCTCGCTATGCCCCGGCCCATCCATCCAAAAGCGCTTACGCCCTCACCCAATATCTTGCTTAGTTTCAACATTGCATACCTTCAACTGCGTAATTTTGTGCGCCGGTTTCACTGACCCGCGCTGATCGATCATCGTGCCCTGTTCTTCTGGAACAGCGAATAGCGAACGGGATATGACTGGCAACCATCGCACGTCGGTCATTCCGAAAAAGAGATCGCTAATATTTTCTGGCGGCAACAACCATGCTCCATTTTTCTTGTCGTTGTCAAGCAAAATTCGAAGTTCAAACTATTTTCTTTAGCCCCACGATTTGCGGCTTTTCTCTGCACCACATACATCGCATCCCCTGCGAAATCCAAAGTAGTTGTGAGCCTTGAATTTCGACAGGAGAAGCGCCACAGGCATACGGCGGTCGGCCCGGCTCTTGGGGTCCAGGCCCAAAAAAATAGAGCCTGCCACCTGCTGACCGAGGACTCCATCCCGCACAAGCTGCAACGCATAGTGTTCTATGCGTCCGCTTCGCCGGAGAGCTCCTTCATCAGCAGATGACAGGCCAATACTGCTGGCGCAGTACTACTGTTTAGAGCAGTTCTTTTACCTTGATCGGGTCCATGTCGTCGTACGCCTGGTTCTCGCCGCCCATGCCCCAGCAGAAGGTATAGTTTCTGGTCCCCACACCGGCATGAATGCTCCAGCCCGGCGAGACCACCACCTCTTTATCCGCAATGAGCAGATGGCGCGTCTCTTCCGCAGGTCCCATCAGGTGAACGATCCGGTCATCCGCCGGGATGTTGAAGTACAGATACACCTCAGAGCGCCGCATGTGCGTATGTGGAGGCATGGTGTTCCATGCGCTTCCCTCTGCCAGTTCGGTAAAGCCCATCACCAACTGGCAGCTCTTCAGCCCGCCCAGCCAGATATGCTTCCGGATCTCGCGCTTGTTCACCGTCTCCAGTGAACCCAGCTTCACCGGCTCCAAATCGGCACGCTTGGAGATCTGTACCGGATACTCCTTGTGAGCTGGATAGCTCAGCAGGTAGAACTCCGCCGGCGCCGCCGCATCCGCGCTGGTAAACTCCACGTTCTCATTGCCGCGGCCAATGTAGAGGCAGTCCAGATTGCCCAGCTCATAGCTGGTCTCGCCCACCTTCACGGTGCCGGCGCCCTTGCCAATATTCAGCACGCCAATCTCGCGGCGCTCCAGGAAGTAAGTCGCCCGCAGTTCCGGCGCTGTCTCCAGCTTCAGCGGAGTCTTGGTCGGCACTGCTCCGCCAATCACCGTGCGGTCCAGGTCCACGTAGACCATCTCGATTGCACCCGGCTTGAACAACTCGGTCAGCAGGAATGTCTCCCGCAGTTCAGCCGTTGTCATGCGTGGGTAACGGACCTTATCTGCCATCTCAAGTATCTTCATTTCGCGCTTCTCCCTTTTACCGGCGTCTGTGCCGGAACCTGCTCAATCAACCAGCGTGCCAGTTCCCTGGCCGCCGGATAATCTTCAAAATCCATCGGCAGCTTACGCCCGTCCGTGTACTCGTTGTAGAGCCACGGATCAACCACTGCATACACCGTCCCTTTGCCCACCTTGGCGACCGCCATCACGGTATTTCCCTGCCACTCCAGAATGCTGCGGGCCGGGGCCTTCGCCGTGATGCTGCAAATCTCCTTCATGTAGACCTTCTTTGGCGTGAAGATCGGATTCCCCGCTGGAATCAGGATCTTCCCTTGATCGAACTCCTGCCCCTGAACGGTATTGTTCAGCACCGGATTGAAGTGAATGCCAAAAGCATCAGACAACTGGTTGAAGTGTTCAAACTCCGTATTGGTCTTGTCGTTTGACATCAGTACCAGCACGCCGCCCTGCTTCACCCACGCCAGCACCTCGCGCACATCCTCCGGCGCAACGTAGTGCGGATTCGGATTCTTAACCGGGATATCCGGCGACACGATCATGTAGATCTGCGCCTTCTTCAGCGCAGCCAGCGTTGGAGCCTCCGGCAGCGTCTCCAGCTTTACGCCATACGAGCGGAATGCATGCCCCACAAGCGAGAAGCCGTTATTGGATGCATCCTGCCACTTGTAGTGGAAGCTCTCCGTCTGCCCCGCCGCATTCTTGCGCGTCTGCGAATTGAACCATGCGTCCATCACCACCGTGTCGCCGCGACCCACATGCGCCGTCTCCGCCATCTCCGCTTCGGTGGATGCCAGGATGAATGCGCCAACGCCCTTTGCGTCGTCCGTCACCTGCGGCTCGCTCGCGTAGTACGCAAAACTGCCGTCGCGATACGGCGTTCCACCTAGCCCCGCACTGCGCACGATGCCTGAAAGATGCACCTTGCCGCTGTCGTCCGTCTGCACCGCATGCAGCAGCAATCCCTTGTAACCCTTCTGCGCCACCGCCTGGTAGCGTTCCGGCAGATAGCCCATGCGCACGCCCTTATCCAGCGCGTACACAAACATCGCAGAGGCCGAACTCTCCAGGTAATTTCCCTTCTCCGCAGGCTTATTCACCACGTTGTACCAGAGGCCGCTCTTCGCATCCTGCTGCTTCGTCACCGCTTCAGCCAGCCGGTTCAGAATGCTGATCAGTTCCGCGCGCTGCGGATGGCCCTCCGGAAAGTATCCCAGCGTATCCACCAGCGCCATGGCATACCAGCCCATGCCGCGCCCCCAGAACTCCTTTGACAATCCCGTCTGCGGATCGGCCCAGCGCTCTTTCTTTGACTCGTCCCACCCGTGGTAAAGCAGCCCCGTCTTCGCATCGCGCAGATGCTTTTCAGACAGGATGAACTGCTGTGCAATGTCGTCGAAATCCTTCGGCTGCTGGAACTCACGCGCATATTCGGCATAGAACGGCTCCGCCATGTAGAGCCCATCCAGCCACATCTGGTCTGGATAGCGCTGCTTGTGCCAGAATCCACCCGATGCCGTCCTCGGCTGCTTATCCAACTGCTCACGCACGGTCTTCGCTGCAAGGTAGTAGCGCTTGTCCAGCGTCACGCCATACAGCATCAGCGCCTGCCGCCCCATCAGCACATCGTCCAGTGAATTGCCGCTGGCGTTGTAAGTGGCAATGCTGCCATCCTTGGCCACCAGAGCATCCACAGACTTCTTCACATAGTTGTAGTACTTCGGATTAGCCGTCGCATACCAGACGTTCGTAACGCCCTGCAGCAGCGTGCCCTCTTCGTAGATCCACCGCGGCGCGCCCTTGCCGCTCACATCACCCGTCGGCCAGCGGTCGATCGCGGCGTCTGCCGTGCGTACCGACCACGGAGCATCCGTTGCCGTAACCTGCGCGCCTGCAAACCCGCAACTCAGAAGGACTGCTACTACAACCGGAATCGCACTCATCGTCTTCTTCATCCGACCTCACCCGCGTATATTCAGGCCCAGCTCCGCCGAACTCATTTATACAGCGAATGTCCCATCTTTGCTGTGACCATGGTCGCGGCAAAGATGGGACATATCGTGCAATTGCTTGTCATATCTGCAACTACGCTACCGCGCGCGCCTTCTTGATCGCTTCTAGGTAGGCCTTGGCCGCTGCTGTGACCAGCTCCGGCTTGCCCTCCTTGATCGCCTTCACGCTCACCAGGTCCGAACCCACGCCCAGTGCCTCAGCACCGGCCTTCAGGAAATCAGCCGTCGTAGCCAGTGTCACGCCGCCCGTCGGGATCAGCTTCAGGAACGGGAACGGTGCCTTCAGCGCCTTCAGGTAGCTTGCTCCGCCCACTGCTGAGCAGGGGAACACCTTCACGATGTCCGCGCCGGCATTCCATGCAGTAATCACTTCCGTCGGAGTCAGCGCGCCCGGCATTGAAACCTTACCCATCTTCTTGGTGGTCTCAATCACTTCCAGGTGCGTGCTCGGGCTCACTACAAACTCAGCACCGGCATCGATCGAAGCCTTGCACTGGTCTGCCGTCGTAATGGTGCCGGAGCCCAGCAGAATCGTATCGCCGTACTCCTTCTTCAGATCGCTGATCAGCTCCATCGCGCCCGGAACTGTCGTCGTGACTTCCATTACCGTCACGCCGCCGGCCACCATGGCCGCAACCAACTGCTTTGCTTCCTTCGGTGAAGGTGCACGCAGTACGGGAACCAATCCTAGATCAAATACCCACTTCATTACTTCTTGCTTCGTCATTTCTTTCTCCTGTGTTCCTTGTCCTGGCTAATCCCTTTTATTTGTCATTCCGAAGCGCAGCTTTTTATTTGTCATTCCGAAGCGCAGCGCGCGGAATCTGCTTTTTTTAAATGGCGCCACAATTCCATCCATAGTGAAAATGCCCTATTCCCTAATCCCTGTCTTACCGTGCAATACGCGCCGAACCGCCGCCCATCACGCGAACAACTTCAGACTTGCTCGCCGTACTGGTATCTCCGGGAGTCGTCATCGCCAGCGCGCCATGAGCCACGCCCGCCTTCAACGCCCACTCCGGCGACTCGCCGCTCAGGAAGCCATACACCAGGCCGGAAGCGAATGAATCGCCGCCGCCAACGCGGTCCATGATCTCGATGTCCTTCTGCGGAACGTGATAGATCTCATCCTTGTAAAGCATGATCGCGCCCCACGCATTCTGCGTCGCAGTGTGTGCCGTGCGCAGCGTAGTCGCAATGATCTTCAGGTTCGGATACGCCTTGGCCACGTCGCGCAGCATCTGCGCATACGCTTCCACCGGCAGCTCGCCGAAGTCCTCGCTCACGCCCTGCATCTCAATGCCCAGCGTCGCGGAGAAATCCTCTTCGTTGCCAAACAGCACATCGATCTGCGAGACCAGCGCGCGGTTTACTTCCTGCGCCTTCGCCTTGCCGCCAATTGCCTTCCACAACGACTCACGATAGTTCAGGTCATACGACACGATGACGCCATGCTTCTTCGCCTTCGCCACCGCATCAGCCACAACACCCGGCGTCGACTCAGAAAGCGCCGCAAAGATGCCGCCCGTGTGCAGCCAGCGCGTGCCGTACTCGCCAAAAATAAGATCGAAATCGAAGTCACCAACCTTAGTGTGTCCAATCGCCGTGTTACCACGGTCCGAGCAGCCAACCGCCGCGCGTACGCCAAAACCGCGCTCCGTAAAGTTCAGGCCGTTGCGTACCGTACGCCCAATGCCGTCATACTTCAGCCACTTGATCTGCGAAGTATCCACGCCGCCCTGCAGAATGAAGTCCTCCACCAGCCGGCCGATCGGGTTGTCCGCAAGCGCCGTCAGAATTGCCGTACGCAGCCCGAAAGCACGCCGCAGTCCACGCGACACGTTGTACTCCCCGCCGCCTTCCCAGGCCTGAAACGTCCGCGACGTATGGATACGTCCCTCGCCCGGATCCAGCCGCAACATCACTTCGCCCAGGCTCACACAATCCCAGCGGCAAGCCTCTGGCAACTTCAATTTAATCGCTTCCATTTCATCTCCCGTTCGTTTTATTTGTCATTCCGAAACGTATTATTTGTCATTCCGAAGCATAGCGCGCGGAATCTGCTTCTTAAGTGCCGCCACAAATCCTTCCATCAACAGCAAAAATCCTAGCTTGCAATCCTTCGATAGCCCAGGTCGGCCGATATGGCCTGTGCGCACTCCACCAGCAGCCCGGCAATGTGCCGCACATTCGGTACAGTCATTCGAAACGATGGCCCCGAGATGCTGATTGCCGCAACCGGATGCCCCGTGTTGTCAAAGATCGGAGTACCAATGCAGCGCACGCCTTCCTCTGCCTCTTCGTCATCTACCGCATAACCGCGCCGCCGCGTCTTCTCCAGATCGCGTCGTAGATCTTCTTCGTTCATGATCGTCTTGCGTGTCATGCGCACGTAGCGAATGCGTGTCAGAATGTCCTGCGCCTCGTCTTCCGGAAGCACCGCCAGCATCGCCCGGCCCACCGCCGTGCAGAACACCGGATTGCTTGTGCCAATGCGCGATGTCATGCGCACGCTGCGGCTCGGCTCAATCTTGTCCAGGTAAACGATCAGCGCTTTTTCCATGATGCAGAGATGCGCCGTCTCGCCCACCTCATTCACCAGCCGCCGCAGATACGGCTGCACGCGGTCACGCAGGTCAAACTGCCCCACCGCGCGATTGCCCAGGTCATAGAGTTTCAGCCCCAGCCGGTAACTTCCCTCCGGCGTGCGCTCCACCATGCGGTGGCGCTCCAGCACCATCAGAAAGCGGTGAACGGTGCTCTTGTGCAGATGCAGCGCATCCGTAATCTGCGCCAGCCCCATCGGCTTATTGCTCTCGCCCAGCAGGTTCAGCACAGAGAACGCGCGGTCAATAGCCTGCAGCTTGTACGGTCCAGACTTCAACGCAGGTTTTACAACCGGTTTCGTCTTGCTCACAATCTTCATCGTCATCGTCCCATCCATCCACCGTCGACGGTTAACACTTCGCCGGTCACGTAATCGCTGGCCTTCGATGCCAGATAAATAGCTGCGCCCGCCAGATCTTCCGGCTCGCCCCAGCGCTTCGCCGGAATGCGTTCCAGTATCTGCCGGCTGCGCTCCTCGTCCGCCTGCAGTGCGCTTGTGTTGTCCGTGCGGAAATACCCCGGCGCAATCGCGTTCACCTGCACGTTCTTCGAAGCCCACTCATTCGAGAGCGCCTTGGTCAACTGCGTCAGCCCGCCCTTGGAAGCAGCGTACGCAGGAACCCGCAGGCCGCCCTGGAACGACAGCAGCGAAGCAATGTTGATGATCTTGCCGCCGCCCCGTTCGATCATGCCGACGCCCGCCAGCTGGCTCAGCCGGAACACGCTCGTCAGGTTCACCTGCAACACCCTCTCCCACTCGTCCATCGGAAACTCGTCCGAATCCGCACGGAAGATAATGCCTGCGTTATTGAATAGAATGTCGATCGGTGCCAGCCCCTCGGTCACTGCGTCGAAGAGCTCCTTCGCCCCCGTCTCGCTGCTCAGGTCCGCGGAGAATGCCTTCGCCTTCCCACCCGCGTTCACAATCAGCGCCGCTGTGTCCTCTGCCGGTCGGCTATTGCCATGGCACGCCACCTGCGCGCCCGCCTCTGCCAGCGCCGTCGCAATCGCCGCGCCCAGCCCACCCGTCGCGCCCGTCACCAGCGCGGTCTTACCATCAAGTCGAAACCTGTCCATTATGCCCATGCTGTCTCCCTGTCATTTCGCACTGCGGAATGCCGTCTCAGACAGCTCTTACACCGTAGTAAATTCTGCGCTTGCGGTCATACGATGGTCAAGAAATCGATTCCATAATGCGGTACGATACCCGCAAAATATGGGATTTCCGCTTCTCACCTTTGCTCTTGTCTTTGTTTGTCATTCCGAAGCGGAGCGCGCGGAATCTGCTTCTCGTCCATACCGGCCACAATCTCGACTCCTCACCACAAAGTTCAGAAGTGTCATTCTGAGCGAAGCCGAAGAATCCAGAAGGTCTCCGCGCCACCCACACAGCCAAAGAGCTTCCGCTGCGTCGACCGCCGTCGGCAAATCTTCCATGGACGTATCAGGTTGAGCAGACCCAACAAAATCCCCGCCCTTGTCCTTAAATCCACTTTGTTTTTCAAATCCCAGCAATCATAAAATCACCGTCATCACCGTGAAGTCTCACCCCGAAGCTCTCACGGCTCAGATCCACTGCTCTTTCGCCGTGCGCAGAGACAAGTTAGGGATTGCCCAGATAAAAGTCAGAATGGCAATCGACCACAACACGCTCCTCGGGAAGAACAGACCCGCCACCACACCCGCCGCATACAGCACAATGCTGGCCATGTGATTGCGAAACCCCTCCTGGTCTGCCGTAGAGAAGGCGTTGCGATGCCGAAGGTGGCGATGGATGGTGAGCCGCAGCAGCATGAATGCAACAGCCACGATGAACAGCGTGAACGCGTAGAAAGAGACCGCCGAACCGGACATCTTTTTATCCACCACGTAAGCCGTGCTGAACGGCAGCAGCGAGAGGCAGAAGAGGAACCCGAGATTGGCGTACTGCATCGTATGTCCGGCTCGCTCTGCCCGGCGTACAAGATGCTGGTGATTGAGCCAGTAGACGCCGCAGAAAGCAAACGACAGCAGGTAGATCGCCAACCCCGGAGCCAGTTCCCGCAACGCCGCCAGTCCATCCGCATGCGGCACCTTGAGCTCCAGAACCATCACGGTAATAATGACGGCAATCACGCCGTCAGAAAACGCCTCCAGCCGCGCCGTTGTCGGTGCCTCTTCAGCCATGTTGCCTCTCAAAAGAGAATGAATGCGGTGATTCTCAACCGCGAACACCTGTAGTCTATCGCGTGGCATATCGAATACCACGAAGACGTGAATCCATCCCTCGGGCAAACACAGCCGGGTGCCCCATTCATCGCGTTCTTTGCGATGAATGGGATATCGTCGCAGTGCGGCGACCGCACTCCCATCCCTTGCCCGGCATCCCCCCGCCAGCGTACCCTTAAAACGTGACGACGCCCCTGAATCCAGCCCTGCTCGCGAAGCAAACCGCCCTGGAAGCCAGCCTGCGCACCCTCGGCTCCGTCATGGTGGCCTACTCCGGCGGAACCGACTCCGCCTACCTCGCCTACGTCGCCCACCGCGTCCTCGGCGACCGCATGCTGGCCGTCATCGCAGACTCCGCCTCCCTCCCCCGCACCCATCTCGCAGACGCCATCGCCTTCGCCGCCGAGCACGGCATCCCGCTGGAAACCATCGCCACTGCCGAGCTCGCCAACCCCGACTACCAGCGCAACGACACCCAGCGCTGCTTCCACTGCAAAGACGAGCTCTTCACCCAGATGGAACGCACCCGCGCCAGCCGAGGCTTCGCCCACATCGCCTACGGCCGCAACCTTGACGACAACGGCGACTTCCGCCCCGGCCAGCGCGCCGCCGCCGAGCACCACGCCGTCGCCCCATTGGCCGACGCGCAGCTCACCAAGGCCGACATCCGCGCCCTCGCCCACTCCGCCAGCCTCCGCATCTGGGACAAGCCCGCCTCCGCCTGCCTCTCCTCCCGCGTCGAGTACGGCCGCGCCGTCACCCCCGAAGTCCTCGCCCAGGTCGAAGCCGCCGAAGACCGTCTCCGCTTGCTCGGTTACCGCCAGTTCCGCGTCCGCTACCACGGCGAACTAGCCCGCGTCGAGATCGCCCGCGAAGAGCTCCCCCGCGCCCTCTCCCTCGAAAGCCTTGACCAGATCACCGCCGCCCTCCGCGACGTCGGCTTCCAGTACGTCACGCTGGACACCGCCGGCTACCGCTCCGGCTCCATGAACGAGCTCCTCCAACTCACCCAGATCCAGCCCGCCGTCTAGCCCCAACTCTTCAGCCGAGTCATTCTGAGCGAAGCGCAGCGTAGTCGAAGAATCCAGAAGGTCTGAGCGTCACCCCTGCAGCCAAAAAGCTTCCGCCGCACGAAAGGTCGTGGCTCTCAGCCGTGGGCTATCCGTATAGCACCGTGTAGCCCGTCAACTTCACCGTCTTGGACCCGTGAAACGTGCATAAGCCCACACGGCTGCCGTAACGCCTCCACGGACACGTGCATCCCTGCTCAAAGTGCTCCAGATCCGCAATTTTCCTGCATTTCTCTATCTCCCGGACTCGCCGTCGCGCTGGCCCGATGACTCGCTGACCTGCTGACTCGCTAGAATAAGAACCATGGAACGCGACGCCCTCCTCACGCTTCTCTCCCAGGTCCAGCAGGGCAAACTCGCCCCCACCGCAGCCTGCGAGCAGCTGGCCAATCTGCCCTTTGAAGACGCGGGTTTTGCGAAGATCGACCACCACCGCCCCTTGCGCACCGGCCTGCCCGAAGTCATCTTCTCCTCCGGCAAAACTCCCGCCCAGGTCGCCGAAATCTTCGCCCGCCTCGCCGCCTCGGGCGTTGCCGTCCTCGCCACCCGCGCCGATGCCGCCGCCTTCGAAGCCGTCCTCACGCAAACCCCCGGGGCACAGTTCAATCCCATCGCCCGCACCATCACCCTGCAGCGCACCAGTTCCGTTTCACCCCCAGCCGGCAACATCGCCGTAGTCTGCGCGGGCACCAGCGACATCCCCATCGCAGAAGAAGCAGCCATCACCGCCGAGCTCTTCGGCGCTACCGTCGACCGCATTCACGACGTAGGCGTCGCCGGCCTCCATCGCATCCTCGCCCAGCGCGAACGCCTCGCCACCGCCCACGTCGTCATCTGCTGTGCCGGAATGGAAGGGGCCCTCCCCTCCGTCGTCGGCGGCCTGGTCGGCGTGCCAGTCATCGCCGTCCCAACCAGCGTCGGCTACGGAGCCTCCTTCGGTGGAGCCACCGCCCTCCTCGGCATGCTCAACTCCTGCTCCCCCAACGTCACCGTAGTCAACATCGACAACGGCTTCGGTGCCGCCTACGTCGCCACCATGATCGCCCGCGCCAGTAATCGCAGGTAATAAAGGAGATGACGTGAATCCCTCCGGAACAGTAACGCCCGTTGCACTTTTGATTGCCGCTGCAGCTTTCTCCGGCGCTCAATCCACTGCACCGTCCAGCTATGCCATCTTTTCGCCCGCCGTCATTACACAGATCTCCGCATCCAATCCGCATGCGCGTGATGCCATCGCTTCCGCTGAAAAGTTTGTAGATACACCTCCGCACCCTCTTGTCCGCGTTCATACCAAAGGCACGCTCCCCGGCGATCCCATCCGCGAACAAAGCAAGGCAGCGGAGAAAGATTGGGAGGGAATGCTGTACCTTGGTCTCGCCTATCGGCTGACCGGTGATCCGAAATATCTTTCCGCAGCAGATCGTTATCTGGCTGCTTGGTCCAACATATATACGGTTACCTTCAACCCCATCGACGAAACCCACCTGAGCACAATGATGATGGGCTATGATCTGACGCGCGGCCATCTCTCAACTAGCACCGAACAGCACGTTACTACTCTCTGGCGCACTATGGCCGAAGGCTACATCCAGGCGATGGAAGGGCCGCACAAGGATGATAGAAATCTCTACAGCCATAGAACCAAGCTGGCTGTGATGGCTGCCTACGAGACCGGCGACCCTGCGCTCGAAGCACGGGCAAAGGCCGTTTTCCGAAAACATGTGAAGCGCAACATCCGCAAAGACGGTTCTGTGGAGGACTTTTACAAGCGAGATGCGCTTTATTACGTCACGTATGATCTGGATCCATTGCTGATGGCCGCGATTGCAGCCAGAATGCACGGTGAAGACTGGTTCCATACTGGCGATCACCGTCACACCATCGCCCATGCTATCGCCTGGTTGATACCTTATGCTCTGGGCGAGAAAACACATATGGAGTTCGTCCACTCCACCGAACCAGCTGACGCCAAACGCCGGAAGGCCGGTGAAGGAGGCTTCTCTGGCCAGTGGAATCCTGCGAAAGCAGTGGACACGCTCGCACTCGCGGCAATCCTTGACCCTCGCTTCGCCACACCGCTGCTGCAATGCGTCTCCCACACCGGTCGCGCACCCTCAAATTGGCTCGAACTCTTCCCGTTGGATATACCGCAAGCAACCCACTGAGAGCCCATTCCTCATATGCAAAGACAAAAGGCAGCCGCTCTCGCGACTGCCTCCGTCTTTGCGCGCAAAGCGCGCCATTCGCCATCCGCGCAGGACTCAGCGCGCCAGCCAGCCGCCATCAATCACCAGCACATGCCCGTTCACGTAGTCACTCGCAGCCGAAGCAAGAAACACCACTGGCGCTGCCACGTCAGCCGGAGTCCCCCAGCGGCCTGCGGGAATCCGTTCCAGGATCGCCTTGGAGCGCTCTGCATCTGCCCGTAGCGGCGCGGTGTTATCCGTCGCCATGTAGCCGGGTGCAATCGCATTCACGTTGATGCCCTTGCCCGCCCACTCATTGGCAAACGCCTTCGTCAGCTGTGCCACGCCACCCTTTGCCGCCGCATAGCCCGGAACCAGCACGCCGCCCTGGAATGCCAGCAGCGATGCCGTATTGATCACCTTACCCGAACCCTGTGCCAGCATGTGCTTACCGGCCAGCTGCGTCAGGCGAAACACCGCCGTCAGGTTAATGTTGATCACTGCCATCCAATCTTCCATCGAATGGTCCACGGCTGGTGCTCTGCGAATGATGCCCGCATTATTGACCAGAATATCGATCGTGCCAAACTCCTTCACCACGCCGTCGATCAATCCATCGCACGTATGCACATCGCTCAGATCGGCCGTAAAGATTGCCGAGCGTCCGCCCGCTGCCTTGATCGTTGCGTGCGTTGCATCCGGCGAAAACTTCGGGTGATCGTGCAATGCCACCTGCGCCCCTGCCTCTGCCAGTGCAATGGCAATCCCCGCTCCCAAACCGCGGGACGAGCCTGTAACCAACGCTGTCTTGCCCTTCAAACTAAAACTGTCGAGAATCATCGTTCATCTCCATAAATTTCGTGTTCACGGTGCATGATGCTTATATGCCCCTGCAATAACCGCTTTCAGTGATGGCTCTCACATCTCCCAGTCCAAAAAAAAAGGGCAGTCGCCGAAGCGACTACCCTTTCTTGTCTTTGCGCGCAAAGCGCGCCATTCGCCGTCCGCGCAGGACTACTGATTCACCCCGCTCGCCAGGAACCCGCCGTCCACCACCAGAATCTCCCCGGTAATAAACGCCGCCGCATCCGACGCCAGAAATATCGCCGATCCGACCAGCTCTTGCGTCTTGCCAAAGCGTCCCATCGGTGTACGCATGAGCAGTTCCTTGCCGCGTTCAGACTCATCCAGCAGCTTCTGGTTCAGCGCCGTACGGAACACGCCCGGCGCAATCGCATTTACCAGCACGCCCTTTGAAGACCACTCCACTGCCAGTGACTTCGTCAGCGCGCCCACTGCAGCCTTCGATGTGGCATAAGCCGTCACTTCCTTCAGACTCACAAACGTATTCAGCGACGCAATGTTGATAATGCGGCCATAGCCGCGCTCCAGCATGTGCCGGCCGAATATCTGGCAGGCGCGCAGCGTGCCCGTCACGTTTGTATCCATAATGTCGTTCCAGGTCTCTTCGGTAACATCCAGCGTCGGCTCGCGCTTGATCTTACCCGCGCAGTTGATCAGAATGTCGACCTTCCCGAACGCCTTCACCGTCTCCGCCAGCAGCTTCTCCAGCGAAACCCGGTCGCCCACGTCAGACGTCACCCGCAGCGATTTGCGGCCCTTGGCCTCAATCGCCGTTGCCGTCTCGTTTACCTGTTCCTGCCGCCGCGAACTGGCCACCACATCGGCGCCAGCTTCCGCCAGTCCAATTGCCATTGCCAGGCCAATGCCGGAGGTTCCACCCACAACTACCGCGCACTTGCCCGTCAGATCAAAAAGAGGATGTCCCATTGAATGTCCTTCCGTTTCTATTTCAAGAGCCTGCCAGTTCAACCCACAAACATAGAGCGCTGAATCGGTACGGTTGTTGACGGTGAAAAGCCACCCGCTGACCCATGGCATTTACACCGCCACGAATACTAACAACTACAAGCTACTGCGGGGAAGATCTGAAAACTTAGAAGGCCAAAAACCACTACAAAAAACGATGGAGTGCGCCAGCATTGCTGCCGGCGCACTCCATATCACTTACCGTTGAATACGAGCCGACCCGCCCGCTGCCAGCGCACGTACCTGCTCTACCGTTGCCATGGTGGTATCGCCCGGGAAGGTTGTCATCAGCGCACCATGCGCCCAGCCCAGCTTGATCGCCTCTTCCGGCGCTTCGCCGTTCAGCAGGCCATAGATGAAGCCCGATGCAAACCCATCGCCGCCGCCTACGCGGTCAATCACGTTCAGCTCGCACGTCGGTGCCTGGTAGCTCTTGCCGTTCACCCATGCCACCGCACTCCATGTGTGATGGTTGGTGGTGTGTACCTCGCGCAGCGTGGTCGCCACGATCTTCGTCTTCGGATAGCGCTTCGCAACCTGCTCCATCATGCCCAGGAACACAGTCGTGTCCAGCTTGCTTGCATGCTTCGCGCTCGCAGCCACCTCCGGCCCGGCAAATCCAAGGCCCTTCTGCAGATCCTCTTCGTTGCCCACCAGTACATCCACGTGCTCGACGATCTCGCCCAGCACTTTATGTGCCTGCTCCACGCCGCCCTGTGTCTTCCACAGCTTCTCGCGATAGTTCAGGTCGAACGACGTCACCACGCCTGCCTCACGTGCAGCCTTCATCGCCTCAATCACCAGCGCCGAAGTCGTTGCCGAGAGCGACGAAAAGATGCCGCCACTATGGAACCAGCGAACACCGGAAGCAAAGATCTCCTTCCAGTCAAAGTCGCCTGGCTTCAGTTGCGCAGCCGCTTCGTTGCAGCGGTTGTAGAAGACCACAGGATTGCGTACGCCGAGACCCTGATCGCTATATACCGTCGCCATATTCGGTCCGCGCGTTCCGTCGTGCTCAAACTTCTTGTAGAACGACTTCACGCCCATCGCGCGTACCTTCTCATTGATCAGGTCGCCGATCGGGTAGTCCACCATCGCGGATGCGATGCCCGTGTTCAGCCGGAAACAGTCAGAGAGGTTTGCAGCCACATTGAACTCACCACCACTGACGTGGACAGCGAAGTTCGTCGCCTTACGGAACGGAATAATGCCCGGATCAAGCCGGTGAACCAGCGCTCCGAGTGAAAGCAGATCGAGTGTGCCCTTCTCAGGGATTTTAAAACCAAGACTCATGTCTGTAGATCTCCTTGTCTATCGTGAAACAAAATTTTTGGCCATCCACGTACAAATGCCCGAAGTATACGTGGATGGCCTGAAAAACTGTCCCTATTTCCCTAGAAAAATGGGGCGAATATGGCGGTCATACAGATTCTCCGTCACATTGCGCGCGACTACTTCCTCGTTGGCTTCCAATGCCTTCAGATAACGGTCGCCCAGCTTGGCCGCCACCTTGAAGCCCACATGCAGCAACTGCCGGAAGCTCGGGTTATACGCAGGATTCTTCTGGTCGTGACGCAGTGCGCTCACATACTGCTCAGACGTCCAGCCATTCACAGCCTCCGGGGTCGGCAGCTTCGCCGGATCAATATCGATCACTGTCGCATACGGTGCGCAAAGTTCCGCGCTGTGTGCGAATGCCTCGGAATACACTTCCTTGGCAATCGTCAAACCATCGCCGCCAGCCTCTGCCAGCCCGATGATCTCCTCCAGCCAGGTTGTGCCAGCCGTCTTCACATGCACGCCAGCGTCAAACTTCTTGATCCCATCGTGAATGGCCTTATAGATAGAGAACTTGTCCGAGCCGGAGTGTACGCTCAGCTTCAGGTTCGCCGGCAGGCCATACTGCTTGATGGCAAATGCGATCGCCGCCAGATCATCCTCAAACTCCTGCGAGAACTTTGCCACATCGCCCACATAGTCCACGCCCTTGTTGAAGCGGCCCGTAAACTTCGGCGCAATCGTCTGGATTGGGATCTTCTCGTCCGCAATGGCAGCCAGAATAATCAGCAGCTCCACCGGCGTCTGCGGCTGGTCCGTCTCGTCCATGGAGATCTCCGGCACAAAGCCCGCGCCGCGCTTCTCCACGATATAGCGATAGATGCGTCCAGCCTCCTGCACCGCGCCCAGGAACTTATTCGCCACGCCGGTCACAAACTCCTTCGTGATCTCAAACGGCTTCGCGATATGAGGAATGCTTAATGTGCCGACCAACTCCGCATGCCGCGCCACAAACGCCGCTACATCCTCCGGCTTCGTTGCCTTGCCGATATCGTCTGCTACATCCAGCGTGTAGAAATCGCACTGCGTCAGGAAACGGTCCACCGTCTTGAGATTGATGTGGTCAGCATCCAGAAAATACGGAGTCTTCCACCCCAGTTCCTTCACTGCGGCATCTGCTGCTTCGCGTGTCTGCGTCGGTTCGGAGCCGATAATGGTGTGTTCGCGATTGGACTTGTTCCACACGGGCGCAATGGTCACGCCCGCCTTGGCTGCCAATACGCATGCCTGTAATTGTGCCTTCGCCTGATGCGCGAATCGATCGCCGACGCCGACGGAATACTTCGGAAGCTGCAACTGCTCGTTCATAGTTTCTCCTTCACAACAATCACTGCAAAAAAATCGAAAGATGATTCACCCTGCGAGACAAAAAAACTACTGCCGCACAGATAATTGGTACGACCACTTGCGAAGCCCTATTAGCATACGCACTGAATACCACTTCCGTAAAGCGGCTTCCGAAAGCTCATTTCGAACCCGGTTCCGTGCGCAATTTGACATGCTCTTGAGCGTCAGCAATGAACGCCAGGGCCCTCTGAACCTCCCTAGCTATGGAAGCGCCCCCTATAGGCCCACAAGCCCAGCCCTGGATTGGAGATAAAGAAGATCTCCTCCCCATTCACAGTGTTCCAGCCATCCGCCAGCTTGGC
>DASWOP010000121.1:0-31969 GCA_036404255.1 Acidobacteriaceae bacterium
ATCGTTTACTTCGACCAGCTTCAATACCGTCCTGTGGGCGGCATCCACCTCGGCCCCGGCAACAAGATGTACATCGGTACCCAGCCTGACTATGGACTAGTGGGCGGAGCTCTCTCGGTCTTCGATCCGGAAACTGAAAAGCTCGAAATCTATCGAAACCTCATTCCCGACGAAGAGATCGCTGCAATCGCCACGGATGATCGCTACGTCTACGGTGAGGCAGACAGCGAAGGAGGCGGAGGGAGCAAGCCGGTCGCCGAAGGAGTCCACTTCTTCGTATGGGATCCGCAGTCCCGGAAGCTTGTCTTCGATCAGATTCTTCCGGGTGCTGGAAGCTTCCGATCCATTGCAGCCGTACGCGGCCACGCCTATTTCGTAACCGGGGGACAGATGATGGACTATGACTCCACCACTCGCGTACTCAGCCCTGTACCGCATCTCGATGGCCTGGGAGCGGTTCCGCCGGAGAGCCTGAAGGCGGCAAAGGATGGGACACTGTTTGGCATCTTCGGCAAACAACTGGGCCGCTTTGATCCCAAAACCCGACACCTCCAGCTATTCCCCGAAACAGCAGGGTATGCGACGAGCGGGTTGACCCTCGGCACGGATGGAACGGTGTACTTCGGCAGCTATACCGATATGGGAATCTATCACCCAGAGTCACCCAGTCCGCTCGCATCCTACGGAAACTAGCAGTTATCAGTTCTCTTCCTCGTGGTGCAATTGCCGCGGGGAAGAGATGAAATATTGCTACCGCCTTGCTGCATTATGCATTGTATAATCTCGGTGTGCGCCCAGTGGAACCCTTGATCAGCCGGAAAAACGACATTTATTATATCGAAGTCCTCGGGAAGACTCTCGATATCCTCGACGTGTTTACACGTATGGAGAAACCGTTACTTACTCTCCAGCACATCTCGACCGAAACCGGGCTGAATAAGAACACCGTCTTCCGGGTTCTCTACACGCTTGCCGAGCACGGCTACATCACCAAGCAGAACCATGTTTATAGCCTGGGACAGAAGCTTGCCCAGCTAGGAAACGCAAGGCTTCACGGAGAGGACTTGATTGCGGTGGCTGGGTCTTATCTTACCGCGCTGCGAGACAAGTTCGGCGAAACCGTGAACCTTGGTGTCCTCGGCGAGGGGTCCATCTGCTACGTGGATGTACGTGAGAGCAGCAAGCGCTTTCGCCTGGCGGAGCGCATCGGCGGTACCGATCCCCTCCACTCGACTGCACTGGGCAAGGCTCAGCTCGCATATCTTCCCCAGGACGAGGTGCGACGGCTGATGAAAGAGTGGGGTATGAAGAAGTACACCGAACATACCATCACCTCGGTGAGCGCCCTCGGTGCCGAACTAAAGCGAGTGCGCGCCGCGGGTTATGCTCTAGATAATCAGGAGAGCATGCTCGGAGCCTATTGCATCGCCGCGCCTATCCTCGATTCTGCCGGACGTCCTGTGGCGGCGATTAGCATCGCCGGGCCTATCATCCGCTTCAACGAAGCAGACTTGGAAGCTGCCAGTTCCGCTTTGTTGAAGGCGGCAGCTGATATAAGGCATCAACTCGGGTATTGATCTCCGCGCCAGAACTCCTTCCTGCATTCGTTTCGGAAGATTGTCCACTACGACCTCATTTCACAGCGCTGCTTCACTGATAGGAATGAGGTAAATGTGCCTTGTACGCATCCGTAGAAATAGGATTCGGGCTGCCGCTTCTGCCGGAAGGAGAGCGTGCTGAAGAATTCGAGGAATTGCCGCCCAGCTTCGCTTGGATCTCCCTCACGGTGGCCTTCAGTGCCTCTCCTGTTTCGGTCGCTCTTTCCGTGGTCATGCGCACACTGGGACCAGAGACGCTGACCGCGGCAATCGGTCTGGTCTCTTCCGGATTCATAATCACGCATGCGACACAACACGCGCCCATCATGCTCTCGTCGGCATCGATTGCGAACCCCCGCTTCCGGATAGCCACCAATTCAGCCTTCAGTGCCACGGTAGAGGTAATCGTATGTTCGGTGAGCGCGGTCAGACGTTTCGTGCCAAGCAGAGTGCGTACTTCCTCCGGGGCAAGGCGTGAGAGATAAGCTTTGCCGAGAGCGCTGCAGTGGAGCATATCGACCGCTCCTACCTTCTCCGCCAGCCGCAGGGGATCGTGACTCTCCCAAACTGAAATATAGCGAATCTGATTCTGATCCAGAACTCCCAGGTTGACTGTCTCTCCAAATGTATCGCGCATTGCCTGCAACAGAGGCCCGGCGACCACGAGCAGATCCGTATGCCGCAATCGCGCATTGCTAAGCTCAACAAGTTTCGGCCCAAGCTCATACTTCCGATCATCCTTAACAACATATCCATGTTCGGCGAGCGAATAGAGGATGCGGAACACCGCATTCTTGTTCATCCGGAGCTGCTCCGAAATGCTAAGAAGCGAGAACTGACGTTGGGGACCCTGAGCGAGCGTCTCCAGCACGCCCAGGGTCTTGCCGATCAGTCCGACATAGTAAACATCATCTTTTGGCACTATGACTCCGATACTGCAACCTGCTTATCCTCGTTCCGCCAGCACACGACTCCCAGTCGCGCAGGCAAACGCTAGAGCTTACCGGCATCTCGGTTCATGGCTGCTGTCCTGCGCGAGCTGAGCTGAAACATCACGCCGATGCCAAGCAGAACCAGCCCGACTGCGGAATCAATGAGGATTGCCGCTCTCGACCCGGAAATCAGACCGGCGAGCAAGATCAAAACTCCGACTCCAATCGTAGAAAATGCAAGGATGGGAGCTGCAGGATTGCCTGCTCGAGCTGGCATCTCGGCGGGTTGAATCGGTGTGTGGAGGTCTGCGAAGAAGCGGTCAACCTTCAGGGATTCTTCGGCAGTTCGCGGAAGGAGACGAGTCCCAACAACCATCCCGGCGAGTGTTGCGGCCATGTTTGCAAGCAGGGATACGCCTTCAAAATTGTAGATCGATCCAAAGGCCAATCCAGCACCCGGCCACCACGTTTTGATCGCGAGCATGCCGCAACCCGTGAACAGGCCACATAGAAAGCCTGTGAATGCTCCCTGCCAGTTGAGGCTCCGAACTGTGAGCCCGGCAAGCAGCGGCAGCAACGTTGGGGCCATGAACAGCCCGAGCGCAGTCACCATCAGATTGAACAGAGATTCCTGGTGCATAAACGCGATCCAGAGGCTGAGTACCGTTGTGAAGGCACCCAGTCCGAACGTAATCCACCGGCCTACAAATACCAGTCGCCGCTCCGAAGCAGCCGGACGCAGAAGGCGCCGATAGACGTCATGAGTCAACACTCCGGCGATCGCGTTGAAGTCACCGCTCACGGCTGCCATCGTCGCTGAAAACATGGCCGCCAAAATAATGCCCACCATGCCGGCAGGTAAGAGGCGCATAACCAGTAGGACGTAGGTATCGGCCGTGTGGTGCTGGGCAACGAGGTCGGGCAGAATGTGCCGGCCAATGATCGCGGGCAGAATCATCAACGGTGCGCCGATAAAGTTGAGCGCCGCAGAACAGTACGCGGCCTTCGACGCTTCACGTTCGTCTCGCACCGAATAGTATTTCTGCGCGAGCGACCAGCTGGCGTTGTAGCTGATGATCATGACGACTGCGAAGCCGACAACATAGATCCACCCGTACGGACCGTTGACGGGTTTCAGAAAACCAGCAGGCAAGTGTGAGAACGCGGGCCGCATGCCCCCAGCCGCAACAATCGCCAGCGGGAGCATCAGTAGGATCGCCAGCGATTTCATCAGAAACTGTACATAGTCGGTGACCACGAGTGCCCAGAGCCCGCCAAAGAAGGTATAGGCCACCATCACCACACCACAGATCCCAATCGACCATGACAGGCTGAGGCCAGATGCCACCGAGACGAACAGCCCGGTCGCAAAGACCTTCAGTGCATCATCGAAGATCTTCATTGGAATGCCGGCCCATGCGAACAGCTGTCGGATCGAGCCGTTGAATCGCGCTTCCAGAAACTGCACCGGGGTCACGACCCGTGCACGTCTCCAGCGTTTCGCAAAAAATAACCCGCCCGCCAGGCAGCCCGGAACCGCGACCCAGAACAGCGTTACCGAAACCCACCCGTACATATAGCCGATTTGCGCATAGGCGATAAACGAAAACGCGCTGAAACTCGACATGTAATGCGAGATACCGGCCATCCACCAGGGAACTTCGTTGCCACCGGCGAAGTAGTCCTTCATCGTCAGCAAGCGGTTCCTGAACCATAGCCCGACCCAGAGGACGAGCGCGAAGTAGCCGATGACCACCAGGTAATCAGAGGGTGTGAGCGGAAGGTGCGTCATCTATCAGAAGCTCCAGTGGCGCACGGTATGCCGTTGCAACCTGTTCATATCGATGGAAAATCCAAGTCCCGGCCCCGAAGGTCCTGGTAACAGGGAATCCTCGAGTGTTAACTCCTGTTTTAAGATGTCGTCCTCATACCAGCGGCTGCTTGGCTCGACATCCGTCGGGTAAGTGCATCCCGGATGGGCAGCAAACATCAACGCCTGCGCACTCCCGATCCCAAGCTCCGGCATTGTGCCTAACCACATTGCGATATCGCGTTGCACGCAGTTCTCCGCGATGCGCAACGCTTCAAGATATCCCCCGACACGTTGTAATTTGATGTTGACGATTCGGCACGCGTCCATCTCGCCGGCACGGATCGCGTCCTTCGCAGTCTCTACGCTCTCGTCGAAACAAACTGGAGTTGCCACGCTGCGCTGCAACTCCGCCGAGCCTTCAAAGTCATCTTTTCCGAATGGCTGCTCAAACATCATCAAGCCATAGTCGTCCATCTCCTGGAATATTTTCAGGTCACTCAGGGAGTAGTCTGCGTTTGCATCCACAAACAGGGGAATATCACCGTACCAGTCGCGAACCGCACGCACAAGCCGCACATCGTGTCCACGTTTGATCTTGATCTTCACTCTGCTGTAATCACGCACGCGGTAGCGCTCAAGCGCATCATGCAGTTCTTCGTCGCTGTCATACAGACCCACAGCGAGTCCAGATACGACAGGGCGCTCCGCAATGCCGAAGAACTCCCGAAGCGATACCCCGGCCCGGCGAGCCAACATCTCCCAGGCTGCGGTCTCAATGGCGACACGAACAAAACGGCTTGAGGGCCACGAGTCGAGCTCCGTTTCCAACGCGAGCATCGTGAGATACGTCCGGCCAACAAGCCTCGGCAGAATACTCTCCACAAGCTCACGCTCGCAGGTATCCGGAGTCTCGCCTGAATAGAATGCTCCGGGCATTGCAGACGACTCTCCCCAACCTGACTCATCTCCATCCCCGACGCGAATGATAATCGCGTCTTTACGCGAAACCTCTCCGGAACTGATCCGGAACGGCTCGAGCATTGGAATGGAGACTCGCCAGGCTTCCACGTGACGAAACGTCACGGGCCCTCGAAGACCCATCTCTTCTGAGCTGCAGGGTGTGTTCATGCCTCGCCTCTTGTGATGGAATGCGCTCTAATCACTTACTACCACTGGGGCAAAATGGTTGGCCACCTTGCGGATGGCATTGCCGATCTGCTCTACATGTTCAGGGGTGTAGTTCTCATTCCAATGAATTGCAATCGTCCGCGAGAGCACCGCTTCTGCCTGTGGGCACAACCCGCGTTCAAACGCCTGGTGCGGATATGCGGTGAATGGATACCCTGTATGGCCGTATGTATTCGGCCCAGTAAAGATGGGAGAGAGATAGAGCGGGTCCACGATGTACCTTACCCATGCCGGCACGCCTTCAGCTACCAGCGCCTTCCCGAACTCCAGCGCACTTGCCCCTGCGCTCTCACTGATCTGAAGCATGTACAGCCAATAGGAAGGGTTCATGCCAGGCGGAGTATAAGGCGACGAAACACCGTCGATACCGCTGATCATCTTGGTCAGTTGCAGCGCCGTCGCGCGGCGACGCTCCACCGTGGCCTGTACCTTCTTCAACTGCGCCAGCGCCACCGCGCCTGCCAACTCACTCATGCGATAGTTCTGAGACAGGAAGAGAAAACGGCCGGAGCCAAGCTCGCCCAGTTCACGAGGCCACGCTTTGTCTGAGAATAACAAGGCGCGGCGCGCATACTCCTTGTTCGACGTGATCATAAGGCCGCCTTCTCCGCAACTCATGTGCTTGCTTTGCTGAAGGCTGAAACACGCCATATCCCCCATGGAGCCGACGAGCTTGCCCTTATACTCCGCCCAATAAGCCTGGGAGCAATCCTCGATCAGCACGACACTATGTCTCTTGCAGATGGCGAGCAGTTCATCCATGGCGCAGGGCATACCCGCGAGATGAACCGCCATCACTGCTTTGGTCTTCGCCGTGATCAGGCTCTCTACAGAGGCTGGATCCATCAGTAGCGTCGCCGGATCTACGTCTGCAAACACTGGAATCGCGTTTTGCCAGAGGATCGGCAGAAGGGAACCGATATCGGTAATGGGCGGCAGGATGACCTCATCGCCAGGCTCAAGATCGAGTGCAGCAATGGCCAGGTGAACGCACGAAGTTCCGCTCGAGCAGGCAACGGCATAGGACACTCCGATCGCCGCTGCAAAGTCGCGCTCCAGGGCCTTTACCATAGTGCCGCCGTTGCGGCTCAGGCAACCGGAACGAAGAGCCTGGATAACCAGTTCCTCCTCCTCCGGACCGAAGGTCCGCCCCGCAGCCGAGTTAATGTTCGGCAAAACTGCTGAGACTGCTTTGCTACCGCCGTCAATGGCCAACTGGTTATTCATCGCGACACCTCCACAGAGCGAAGGTGAATTGTGCGGCCCTCGGCCGCCGATTGATAGGCAGCAAGTGCTACCTCCACTGCCGCGCGCCCGTCTTCACCTGTAACAGAGGGCTCGCGATCTTCCAGAATGCTGTCAATGAATTCCTGATGCTGCATTTGATATGCCTTCATTCTGACGGGTGAGAGCATGCCCTCGCCTATCCAGTCGATTGGTTCTTGTTTTGCTACGACGGTCCACCTGTTTTCAGTGCCCAGGCGAAGCTCCCCGTAAGCGTCGAGGTCGAGGTTCCCAGCGTCTCCAGAAAGCAACGCGCCAGAAGCTCCACGTGGAAAGAGAGGCGCCGCAATCTCCCATGACGCCCATATTGTTGCCATGGCGCCGTTCGTTAGCGAGAGGAGTGCCATCGTTGAAACTTCGTTCCCGCTCTTCTCATCCCGATGGACGTGCGCGGTGATGGATGCAACCTCTGCACCGGTGATCCAGCGGATGCGGTCAATATTGTGGACAGCATGCCCGAGAAAAATTCCATAATTCTCCGGTAGTGACTGCCAGGGCGAGAGCGATTCGAGTCCGCCAGTGGCCAGGATCTGCTCCTGGATCATTCGGACTTCACCGATCGCGCCTTCCTGCACCAGGCGGCGAGCCTCCATGTTGCATACGCGGAAGCGCTGTCCGAACATGATCATTACCTTCAGTCCGCGGGCACGTGTTACGGCCAGGATGCGGTCGCAATCTTCCACCGATGTCGCCATGGGCTTGTCGATTAGAAGGTGCTTCCCGGCATTGGCTGCTGCCAGAGCTTCCTGCGCATGTGCAGCGTGCGGTGTGCTGATGAGAACCGCGTCAATGTCGCTGCGCTGGAGGAGTGCCTCCACCGATGGTTCGCTGGCGACTCCAAACTCAGCCGCCAACGCGCCCGCACGGCTTCCGCCTGCAATCGCTACCAGCTTTGCATTCTTCAGGTAGCGCGTGGCGACCTCGGCATTCGTTCTGCCCATAAACCCGGAACCAATGATTCCGAGACGGATAACTCTCATTTCGACTCCTCCACGATGAACGTGTCTAAGGCCCCAAGTCCATCAATCTCTACGCGCAGATGATCGCCCGCACGCAGTGAACGTCCCCTCGCAAAGCCCACGCCTTCAGGCGTCCCCATTGCGATCACATCGCCCGGTTCGAGCGTGAGGACCGAGGAAATTGCCGCGATTGTTTCCGCAATACCAAAGATCATGGCGCTCGTATTGGACTGCTGCATGTACTCGCCATTCAGCGAAAGTCGAATCCCGAGGTTATGAGGATCAAGGACTTCGTCCGCCGTCACAATCTCTGGACCCAGCGGCGCGGACCCATCGAACCATTTGCCCATCAACCAATCGAAGAACGGATCGAACTCACGCTTATCCCGGTTCTCGATCCGGTCATTGAACTTGCGTTCGCTCAGGTCGTTGATGATCGTGTAGCCAAAGACGCTCGCCATCGCTTCGGATGCCAGAACATCCTTTGTCCGTCGGCCGATGACAATTGCAAGCTCTGCCTCCCAATCGAGAAAGACATTATTGGAGCGCAAAACAACCTTGCCGTTCGTCTCCAGAATCGACGTTGTAGGCTTCCAGAAAACCTGTGGCGTCCATACTCCGGAGCCCTGAGTGGAGAAGCCAGACTCGACTACATGCTTACGATAATTGCCTGCCAGCGCCAGCAGCTTTGGCACGGATCGAATTGGCGCATCCAGGCGCAAATCCTCAGCACGCAGCAGCGGTGCCTCGGCAAGCTCCTGTTCCGAAATCGGTTCCAGCGGTGAGCGCACTCCCAGGTCCCGGACCGTGTCTCCAACCCGTACTCCCAGATGGACACTATTGTCCGCAGCGAAAAAACGCAACAATCTCATCTATACCTCTCCCAGCAGTCGCCGCAGGTTGTTACCCAGTATGGCTTCCGAATCTTCATCGCGTAGCCGTGCATGCAGTATCTTGCTCAATGCCGCCGCTCCATGCTGCACAGGAGCTCCGCTGCCAAACAGCAGTTGACTGGAGCCGCATCGCCCAACCGTCTTTGCGATGGCATCGTAGGCCATCACGCACGAGGTCTCCAGATGTACGGTAGGGAAGCGCTGCATGAGCGATACGGCGAGCTGGAGTTCGTGAAGATAATTGATCCCCGACAAAATCCAGTTCACTCGCGGATGGCGCATGACCAGCGCTTCCATCAGTTGCAGATCGAGCGACGGCACGCCCCAGTTCATAATGATGCGCAGCGGTAGAAGAACTGGCCATCCAGTTGACGCTGCGTGCTCCAGAATGGAATCGACAAACTTTTCATAGAGAACGTGGTAGCTGTGATGTTGCGGATATAACCGCACCCCGCGAAATCCGCGGGCGACATAACCTGCAAAATCGTAAGCGTGTTGCGGCAACGCATGACTCAGTTCCAGCGTCCCCAGGCAGGCGAATGCCGTCAGCGTTGACGGATGCTCGCGAGCGGCAGCTTCAGTCTCGATGTTGCCGTCTTCCCAATGCACAAAGACCGACCGCGTCGAGCAGATCGCCGCGCGGTCGATATGCCATCCCGCCAACTCTTCGATCACTTCCGATGCTGCGGATGAGCGGATGGGCCAGTAAGGCCACTTGCCGATGAAAGCGTTCGCATCGTAGATCATTCCGCAACCCCCATCAGCCGCAGGATATTCCCGCCCATGAGCAGGTTTCGGTCCGCTTCCGATATCTTTGTCTCGCGGATCTTTGTGATCTGTGGCCACGGGTCGAGCAGGGGAATGTCCGTTCCGAAGATAATCTTGCTCGCTCCGAGCGCCGCCACACATGCTTCCACAAAGCCAGTGTCCACGGCCGAACTCGCTGTATCCAGGTACAGATTAGGAAAGCGCTGCGCCACCATGATCGCGCGGTTCCAGTCGCCATGTGCATACGGCTGCGCGCCTGCATGGGCCATGATGAAATTCACCTCGGGCACTGCCGTCATTAAGTATTCGCACTCCTGTGGAGTCGTATGCGCAAGGATCGGCATCTTGAGATCAGCGCATATCTCAAGAATCGGAATCATGGCAGACTCTGCAATGCTGACCTCTGGAGTTGAATAGATCTTCAATCCCGTCATCCCATACACTTCACGGCAACGCCTGATCTCATCCAACGCCTCCTGTCCGAAACGAGTGGAATGAAGACTGGCATACCCGAGTATGCGGTCGGGATGTCGCTGCATCTCTTCATACAGCAGACGATTGCCTTCGTGCATGTCATAGAAGAGCGCCGTCAGATCCGTGCAACAGATCTTGTCAATGCCGAGGCGATCGGCGATTCCCAATAGCATCTCCCCATCTGCAGCAATCTGCAGACGTGTAGACTTCCCGATGTGCACGTGTCCATCGACGATCAATTTGCTTCTCCTTCCAGGCGCTCTGGCGCTGGAGTTCGTTCATGCTTGAGGCCATCCACCACGAGGGAACTGCGAGTCTTTCCCTGGATCTCTTTGAGATGATGCAGTAGATCTTCGATGCCGCTCCCGCTCCACGATGCGGCAACCCAGTAATGTCCCGTCACAGCCTTGCCGGGTTCGAGCCGCTCACTAAAGATGACCGCCTCGTTGGCATCGTTTTTTGTCTGTAAGGTCTCGGTGCCGGCCGTCGTAGTTGGATCAAAGTAAAGCGCCAGACCTAGTGGGCCGATCTTGGGTGACTGCGCTCCTTCTACTGCGAGCCTTCCCAGCCCTGGATCCATCTTCATCTGCGGTAGGTGTCGTATCCCCGTTCCTACTTCATAAGTGCGAGACAGCGAAAGCGGAAGGATCGTAAAGTGGCATTCGACATATTCAGAGCCTGCCTCAATCGAGTAGGTCGCATGAATGCTCACTACATCCTTCCCAATCGTCCAGCGATCCATATCTGCCTCCACAACGGCGCGGATAGGCCCATCCGAGATCACACGATACGTGGGTGCCTCCGCAGGCTGCGGCTGCGAGACATAGTCAGGAGTGTTCAGCGGCGGACGGAATACATCCTGCCCCGAACGAAGAAACAATCCGCCCAGGCCAAGGGTGTCTCCAATGTGAAGAATGTCCCTACCCACAGACGATCGATCTCCAGCCGACGAACTGAGAAAACCGACAAGGCTGTTGTTCAGCCCCGGCTTGCCCTTTGCACGAGCCTGCACATCAAGGAAGAACCCTCCGTATGTCCGGTATCCGATCGCCTCTGATTCGAGCGCCACGGTTGCACGGTTATAGCCGAAGGAATGACTTGCGCCGGCACGCTTGGTCCAGGGGAGAATCTCGTGCAGTGTCGTGGAATAGTACACCTGTACCGTCAGCCGTTCATGGGCCTGCATCTTTAGCGGAACTACAAGTTCATCCGGCACTCCATCGCCGTCAAGGTCATCCGCCTGGGTTGCAATTAGTGCGACGGCTGGCCCCGGTATCACCGCGATTGCCATGCTGCCGGGAAAGCGCAGCGCCGTCTTTCTGGCCAACGCAACCGGAATCACAGCCACAGAATCAACCGGCTCATCCGTTGGATTCGACACCTGAATCTCCAGGCGGTCAGAGAAGTTCGGCAGTAGCCACGGAGAGGCCTGCTGCGCGGGCAACGAGTGTGCTAAACCGAGAATGGCCAGTCCGAAGAGGAGTCTCACGTTGCCCATAAAATCAAACCTCGTCTCTCCATGCATAATATATTTGGTAAGTTGAATTGGCAAATAAAGTGATTAATGGGCATTAACAATGTATTGGAAGCAATGATCCGGCTCGCATTCGCATTCCGGTTGAGCCATTTCCAGATGATTCTGCCTATGTAGCGTGTGAGAATTTCGGCTGTCTCGTTTGTTGCTTGTGCGTTCACGCTGTAGTCGCAAATAGTGCCATTCCAGGTAAATATTCATGCGGCAAAAACACCGTCTATCCGTGGATGATAGTCAGATAACCTTGAATTTAGCCTCTCTGCTTGACATTAAAATTTGATTCGGGTAAATCTCACTATAACAAACCTCGTTTGATTATCCGACATCTATCAGGATTTCAAACCGCCACACGCATCTCCCCGCAACTGCAGGCCCCATCGATCCTAAGCGCCTTAAGGGAACTGTATCCTTTGCGCGTACAAGCTTGACGCATACATAGAAAAAGAATGAGGAGATTGATCGTGATCCTGGAGCTTCGGATGGAACGGTTCGCAAAATACCTGCCAACAACTGACGGCATAACGCCCCTTCGGTTAGAGCGCCTGCGCCGGACGGCCCTTCTCGCCCTCATCTCCTTCTTCCTGCTCTCACCGGCCTTGATTGCCGCATCCGGAGCAAGCAAGCCGGTGGCTGCGACGCCTTGGTATATGAAAGCCACGGAGATGACCAGCGATGGGCGCCTGACCTTTCTCGATCAGCCCTGGTGGCCTCGCGCCAAAGATCTTACGGAAGGTCAGAGCTTCACTCTTGACTTGAATCACGACGGCAGACCCGACACAATGATCACCCGCAAGGATGGCAACATCGTTGAAGCCATCGACGATAGCGGCCACGCCTCTGACATCTGGAACATCGCTGACACCGCCTATGTCGTCAGCTACAAAGGAACCGGCATCGTCGACCGCATGGTCGTATATACCGATAACAATCAGGATGGCAAAGGCGACGAAATGGAGATCCGCTATTACAAAGATGGCTATCTCCGTTACGCTTGGTTCGGTGAGAACTATGACAACGACGGCGAACAGATCTTTCATCTGACCAACTGGCAGTACGATGGCAAAGAGTTCGATGGCAAGTTCCGCGGCAATGTGTTGATGTACATCAACAAGTACGATCCCACCACCCGCAGCTGGGTTCCGCTTTCCGAGTGTCCCTTTGCGTTCTATGATCCCAACCACGATGGTCTCGGTGAGATTGTCCTGCGCGCAGCAGTGCAGCCTATAGAGACTAAAGCCTTCGACAACGCGAACAGCTATTCGCCCATGTGGCAGGAGCAGCCTCTCCATCTGCCGGAGATGTCGCTTGCCAATGTGCGCCTCAGCTACAACATCGATCCCGAGCCCCGGCACGACGCATTGAAGAAGCCCCATTACAACTTCGGCTTCACCATGGAGGGAAATCACGCCTATGACTTCACTGGAATGCGTTACACAAACCATAGACGCCGTTTTCCCCAGACCGTCATTCGCTTGAATTGGAAGACCGCCGTGCAGCAGACTCTCCACTATCAGGCGTCCGTTACCGGCTTCAGTTGGGACGAAGCCCGCGACGCACTCCGCTGGGAAGGGCAGTTCTGGATCTATGAGCGGCGCATCATCACCAACACCGGCGGCCCAACCATGCGTTGGAACATGCGCCGCGAATACCTCGGCTCGCCCAGCAGCAATCACGAACTCTACTACTCCGGGATCGATAAGCGCTATCACATGCGAGGCGCAAGCGAGATGTGGATTGAAGTCGGGCATGTTGTCGGCGATTCCAAAGATCTGGAGATCCGTGCATTCGATACAAACCACGATGGCTATCTCGACACCTGGGAGGTCTACCGCGAAGACCAGCCCACGCCGGTCAGGGTGACCACGGTACTCGATCCCAAAGCAAAGCTCATTCCGCTCGATCGTAACTCGATGATGGCGGACTATAACAATCACGTTCTTCCCAATGCGATTGCTGAGGATGAAGAGCTCATCGCAGCTATGAAGCAGTTCACATCCTCACCTCGGGCCGAAGAATATGTGAAGGCAGCCGTGCAGGCCCCGATGTTGGAGCGCCGCCGTTACTGCCTCGATGTCGCTCGTGAGCTGTACTTCCTGCAAACGCGCGACACGCTGTACAGCAAAAACGCATCGACGGATTATCCTGCGCTTCCTGAGGCCAGCAAGCAGCATCTCCTCAGCAAGGGCCCGGTGGATCATCGCTACACCATGGGAGACACACTCAGCTATTGGGAGTTCGCTGGCCAACTGCGGCAGTTTGTTCAGGCCTACGGTGAAGGCCGCTATCAGGACGCTAAAGCGGCCCTGCAAGCCATTCCAGCGCCTTCAAAGAACTAGGTCGTTCACGCACTCGGCCGCTCCATCCCATCTCCTGTTGCCTTCTGCCAACAGGAGATGGGTGACCGCCATCATCCCTGGTCTAGGAGGACCACATGAAATGCTCTTTCGCTCTTAGGCCGTCACTGCTGGCGATCGCCATATTGTTCTCCGTCTTTGCTGCTGCGGCGTCCACTGCGGCCGCGGCACCGGATTCCCCCGTGCTCACGTCTACCCTAAGTCCTGTGGCCGTCGCACCTGGCTTCACCAAAATCGGGCCTGTCGCGAAAAACCTCTGGCCATTCAACGCGCTCAATGTCTACGACGCCAAGCTGAAGACCGACGTCTTCTATGTGACATCCTTCAACTCCGCTGGCCTCGGCCAACTCATTCGCCTCGACTACCACCACGATGAAGCCCGTGCATGGACGTTCCCCGCTGGCATTGGCTCATGGGGAATCATTCAGGGTAAGGATGGCAACCTCTACATGGGGTCTTACGATGAAGGGAAGTTGCTCAGCTTCGATCCGCGCACTGAAACCTGGATTCCTCTGCCCCAGGCATCTGAGTCATTTCGTAAACAGGAATCCATCATCTGTAGTCTGGCTCAGGCCCCTGACGGCAGCATCTATTACGGAACGTACCCCGGCGCTCACCTTGTTCGTTATGATCCGGTCGCTCGCACCGTCACAGACCTTGGCCGCGCCGCCGATGAAAACTATCTCCGCCAGCTTGCCGTTACGCCCGAAGGAATCGTCCTCGCCGGCGTCGGAACCCGCCATACCCGGATTGTTGCCTACAATCCAAAGTCCCGGGTCTTCAGCGATCTCGCGCCAGAGCAGTACCGCAACTCGGGTGTATTGAACCGTCCCTTGGTGGGAACGCGATACGTAGTCCAGCCCGGTCCCAATCAGGTTCTCGTCTATGATGTCCACACGCTCAAATTCCTCAGTGCATTTCCTGTTCACGAGGCTTCAGGTTTTAATCTTCTCGATGAAAACCATCTCATCTATCAAACAGCGAACCGCATCGAAAGCCTTGATCTGCGCGATGGCACCTCCAGTCATTACGTGGATCTCGATGGAAACGTCCTGCAGGGCCAATGGTATCTTGCCCCGCACGGCAACCTGCTTGGTCTCCGCGTGCAATCGTATACGTATATAGATGTCAAAGCGCACGCCGCTCAGCGCCATAGCATTCGCATCAGCGGACTCGGCCAGGATATTTTCTGGCTTCGCTCAGTTGAGGATGGAACCGTCTACGGTGGCCCTGGTCTTGGCCAGACCATGTTTGCTTACAGCCCCGCGAGCAGTCAGCTAAAGTCTTACGATCAGGTAATCGACAACGGCGGCGAGATCTATTACGGCGTTCCTTTCAACCACAAGCTGTATACGATCTCTTATACCGAAGCGACGCTGGCAGTCTACGATCCCGCGCACGAGTGGAATCAGGGGAAGTTGCCAGATTCAAACCCGCGAACCATACTCCATATCCCGCAGCACCAGTACAGGCCCGTTGGCGGTATCCATACCGGGCCCGAATCCAGGCTCTACATCGGAACACAACCTGATTACGGCATGCTTGGCGGAGCACTCTCCGTCTTCGATCCCGCCACCGGGAAGCTCGACGTATATCGCAACCTCATCCCTGACGAACAGATTGGCGCCGTCGCCACAGACGAGCACTTCGTCTACTGTGAGGCGGATCCCGCAGGCGGAGGTGGCAGCAAGCCCACCGCATCCGGCGTGCATTTCTTTGTGTGGGACCCGCGGCTTCACAAGATTGTCTTCGACCAGATATTCCCCGACGACCATGCCTTCAGCGCCATTGCGGCATTCGGCGGGAAAGCCTTTTTCGTGGCTCGTGATGAGTTCATGGAGTATGACAGCGCAACCGGGAAGCTGGCTTCCATCTATAAATTCGATAAGGTTCGTACCGTCCCCATCGAAAGCCTGAGGGCCGCAAAGGATGGTACGCTTTGGGGCATTCTCGGAAACGAACTCGCGCACATCGATCCATCTGCACGCAAGGTTGATTTCTTCGCGGCGACGGCTGGCCACGCATCTTCAGGTCTGACGATCGGGCAGGATGGCTTCATCTACTTCGGTGCTCATACCGACGTGTGGATCTATCATCCTGCGGTGCCCAGTCCACCGGCGGACTTCGGCCAATAATCTCGCCACTCTGCAAAAGCAGTATCAGGAATAGCTCTGCCTCACCGGGGCATGCTCTTCACCCACCGGGAGCCCCATGCACCGCTCCCCACAAAATTCGTGGGGAGAAAAACCGCCATCGCAGAATTGCCTTAGCGCTTTGTGAACTGAACGGGCGAGTGCGAGAGGCGCGCGACGCGGCCATCCGATGCCTGCTGAAAGAGAACGCTGGACGCGCAGAACTCGGCGTCGTGTGCGGAGCGATGCTCCACATGCGCAACATTCGGCGGCGCAGCGCGATTGAAAAGCTTCACCGTGCCATGGCAGTCCTTGCAGCGGAAGGACGTGTCTCCGTCCACAACGGCTTCGGCTACAGACTTAACCTTCCAGAAGAATTCGTACCCGCCGGCGGCGCGCACACGGCGGCGCTGCACATCACAGTCGTACAATTTTTCACGAATGATTGCCATTGTTTCCTTTTCGCGGCGGAGTGCGCCGGTGGAGCGTGAGAGGTGCGTTTAGCGTTCTTTGCAATCGTGCTGGAAAGTTCTTTTGCCTGACGTCTGTTTCAGCGGTCCGAATTGCCGCTCGGCGTAAACTGCTGTGCGAAGCGCGTTCGCCCGTCCGGCTAGGACCCCGTGCCGCCAACGGTCATGCGGTCGAGCTTGATCGTCGGCATGCCAACGCCTACGGGAACGCTCTGTCCATTCTTGCCGCACGTGCCAATGCCTTCGTCCAGCGCGAGATCGTTGCCCACCATGGAGACAAACTTCAGCGCCTCCGGTCCATTGCCGATTAGGGTTGCGCCCTTCACCGGCGCGGTCACCTTGCCGTCTTCGATCAGGTAAGCTTCGCTGGCAGAGAAGACGAACTTGCCGTTCGTGATGTCTACCTGTCCGCCGCCGAAGTTCACCGCATACAGGCCGCGCTTCACGCTCTTGATGATGTCGCTTGGCTCGTCCTCGCCATTGAGCATGTAGGTGTTCGTCATGCGCGGCATGGTCAGTTGCGAATAGCTCTCACGGCGTCCACTGCCGGTGCTCACGCCACCCATCAGCCGCGCCGAGAGCTTGTCAGATAGGTAACCCTTCAGGATGCCGTTCTCGATCAGCACATTCTCCTGCGTCGGTGTGCCTTCGTCGTCCACGTTGAGCGAGCCGCGGCGCCCCGGCATCGTGCCGTTGTCCACGACCGTGACCTTGGGCGATGCCACCTGCTGGCCGATCAGTCCTGCAAACGCCGACGTCTTCTTGCGATTGAAATCTGCTTCCAGCCCGTGGCCTACAGCCTCATGCAGCAGCACGCCGGGCCAACCGGGTCCGAGCACCACTTCCATCTCGCCTGCTGGTGCAGCCACTGCGCCGAGCTGCAGAATGGCGCCGCGTGCAGCCTCGCGCGCAAAGTGCTCGGGCGATTTGTTGCCTTCGAAAAAGTCCAGCGTCACGCGTCCGCCACCGCCAGAGGTCCCGCGTGCGGTGTTGATAGCGTCCTTCGCAATCACGAATACATTCAGCCGAGCGAGCGGCTGGGTGTCGCTGGCAAAGGTGCCGTCGCTGGCTGCAATCAGGATGCGGCGCAGCTCGTCGTTGAAGCTCGCGCGTACCTGGTGAATGCGGTTGTCGAATGCCCGGGCGGCCTTGTCCGCGCGGAGGATCAGTTCCAGCTTCGCGGCAATGTCGGTATCGGTTCCGGCGATGGGGTAGAGCGCCGGGGTCCGTGTCTCGGTAAAGCCCTGCACGGTCTCTTTCGCCGGTCCATTGGCGATCAGCGCAGCAGTACGCGCGGCGCGCAGCAGCCGGTCCGGGGAGAGGTCGTCTGTATAGGCAAATCCTGTGCGCTCGCCGCTCACGACGCGGATGCCGCAGCCCACGCTGATGCCCTGGCTGGCCGTCTTGACCAGCGATTCATCCACGCCAATGGAGGTGGAGGTGACGGATTCGAAGTAAAGATCCGCATAATCTCCGCCGGCAGAGAGCGCCTCGCCCAGGCAGCGCTCCAGCAGCCGCTCGGAGATGCCGAGCTTATCCATGAAGTAGCGCTTGTGGTCCGGAATGGGGGAAGGCGCGGTGAGCGTGGTCATTACCCCTATTCTAGGCTCTGCCGGGCCTGCTGTCATGCGGCTTTACGGCTTGCGGAAGACTCGACAGTTCAAAAATGCACAGAAATTGATCGTGTGAGTCTGCACAGAACGATCACGAGCCTTGAGCGATAGTTTCCTATCCCCCAATTCGCCCACTTCAACCACCCTTATTGAGTCTTTCCGCCGCCAGTTTAGCCACTCGCCATTTAGCTTCAGCTAGTTAGCCCGTAGCTAGTTAGCCCGTAGCCAGTGTTTAGCCACCGCCAGTTTAGCCACCGCCAGTTTAGCCATCGCCAGTTTAGCCACCGCCAGTTTAGCCGCAGCCGCATTAGCTGCCCGTGCCTTGATTTGCTTTTAGGGATTAAGCCCCCGGCTTTAGCCGGGGGAGTGCGGGCTTCAGCCCGCACGAAAAGCCGCACCCTATAGAAAGGGGCTTTAGCCCCGGAGGGGGAGCGTACAAAGCTGTCTACCGTCCGCTGGAAGGGTCCGCCGTAGCCGCCACGTTGAGATCAATATCCAGCCTAGGCGCTGCCGCCACATGGCAGTTACCGTCGCGGCCGTAAGTAGCAGCACACGCGCGGGTTATCTCTGGCCTTCGGGGAGATTGCGCAAACTGCCACACCACTGCATCGCTAGTGCCGGAGAGCGCGAGCGCTGGGACTTTTGTAGTGCATCCCGGAGCAGGCGGACAAGCGTCCTGCGCCACCCACAGCGCAATGGGGAAGGGCTGGTGCGCCCGAATATCCGCCGCCGTTGTGATCGTCACTCCGTGCCCCTCATCCACTGGCTGGCCCGAGCAGTAGACGCCGGGCCGCAGGTCCGACTTGCGAACTGCCGTAGCCCATGCGAAGAGATAAGCAGCCTGTTCCGGCAGCATCCGGCCACCCTCCTCCATGTCGAGGAAGATCAGCGTACCTGCCGGAAAACCCTCGGCGTGCGCAGCTTTCACCGCAGCCTCGCCGTCGCGAGTCCCCAGCGCGGCGGCATTCCCATGCTGCAACTGCCGGTCCAGCCGCCCATTGAACAGCACCAGAAAGCCGAATCCAGCCTGCACCAGCGCATTGCGATGCCCGCGCCAGCTGTTGATCTTCTCTCCCGGCGGCACGTTGAGCCAATAGCCGGTAAAGGCGAAGGTGTTGTGCAGTGTCGGGAGCGCAGCGTCGCCCGGATAGCCGTTGCGATCGAAGCCCAGGAAGCTGGCCTGCGCCGGTTGCTGCGCAAACAATCCCATACACGCGAGAGCGAGAAGGAAGAGGGTGACGGCTGCGGCTGTCAGCGGCCTGCGATGCATAAAATAACGCGACACCATGCAAGTGTACCAACCAACCGCAGGCTCGCGTCTGCGCGGCTTTCGTGGGAACACACCGCAATGTGACACTCCCAAAAGCCATCTGCCCGGCCCGCAACTTGATGTGGCGGCACGTTCCTGTTACTCTCCTGCCGATTACCTATGACTGAATATGCCATCGTTGAAACTGCGCCGCCGAGTGATGAATCCCGCCTCGCGTGGATGGCGCTGACCCTGACGCCGGGCCTTGGCCCGACGCGAATTCGCAAGGCTGTAGAGCGTTTGCGCCGTGCCGGTGATGTGGCTCACCTCTTCCACGCGCCCCTCACCGAGCTCGAAGCCTGCGGTATGCCGGCGTCCTCCGCCCAGTTTATATTCGATGGCCGCGCACGCACCGCAGCCGAGGCTGAGGCAAGTCGGGTGGAGGAACTCGGCGCACGTTTCCTCACGCAGGACTGCCCCGAATATCCCGAGCGTCTGCTGGAGATCTATGATCCGCCTGCAGTGCTCTGGCTCCACGGCGATGCAAAGCTCCTTGCGCGCCCCGGAATCGCCGTCGTGGGGACCCGCCACCCCACGCCCTACGGCAGTGGCATGGCCCATGCGCTCGCCCGCGACCTCGCCCTCCGCGGCCTCACCATCCTCAGCGGCATGGCCCGCGGCGTGGATACAGCCGCCCACAAAGCCGCGATCGAGGCCCACGGTAAAACGGTCGCCGTCTGGGGCACCGGCATCGACGTGATCTACCCCAAGGAAAACAAGAAGCTGGCCGAGCAGATCCTCTCCAGCGGTGGCACCATCATCTCGGAGTATCCTCTGGGCACCTTCCCGGCCGCGCAGAACTTCCCCGTCCGCAACCGCATTCTCAGCGGAATGTCCGTCGCCGTACTGGTGATTGAGGCAGGCGAATATAGCGGCACCCGGATCACGGCGCGCTGCGCTCTGGAGCAGAATCGCGACGTCTTCGCCGTCCCCGGCAACGTGACCAACAAAAACGCCTGGGGCCCAAACACCCTCATCAAGCAAGGCGCCCGGCTTACGGCAACCTGGGAGGATGTCTGGGAAGACCTGCCCTCGCAGGTGCGGCTGGATCTGGAAGGCGAGCTCGAACAGAGGGCTGAGGTGCAGGCCCTCCTGCCAGTGCATGAATCCGGCGACGTACCCGGTGCATCCTTATTAACGGATCAGCCCCTCCCCGAGCATGAACGCCAGGTGCTGGAGCAGCTTCGGCACGACGAATCGATCCAGCTGGACGAGCTCATTGAGAAGCTGGAGACCAAACTGGGCTCGGCGGAGATCTTTACCGCGCTCTTCGAACTGGAGCTCGCTGGCCGGATCAAACAGCTTCCCGGAAAAAATTATGTTCGCAGCTTTTAACAGGCGGTCCCAGCCACCCCGCAAAGCATGTGATTTGGAGCTTGTGCAAATCGCTGTAAATTATTGATCCTGAACGGCAATCAAGTGGTGTTGGCGTGCCTTCCTTAAGGCCCGCGGCGGACTATGCCATGCACCCTTCCGGCGATTGGTTCGTCTAATCCCGGGAGCGAAGTGAGATTGACAGGCTCCCGCCACTCCGTGTTAGGGTTCGACGAGTCTACTGCAAAAACGGAATTCAGCAGAACAGGCTGCAATGAAGTAAAGGGAATCAAGCAGGACAGGAAGTAAAGAAGAATTAAGCAAGACAGGAAATTTTAAGCACACATGAGCAAATCTCTCGTAATCGTTGAATCGCCGGCCAAGGCCAAGACGATCAACAAATATCTCGGCAGCGACTACATCGTGGAGGCCTCACTGGGCCACGTGATGGACTTGCCGAAGAACGACATCGGCGTGGAGCTGAAGCATCGCACCTTTGCGCCCACGCTGATCGTGTCACCCGGTAAAGAAAAGATCGTCGACCGCCTCAAGAAGCTGGCCGCGAAGGCCGACGCCATCTACCTGGCGCCCGATCCTGACCGCGAAGGCGAGGCAATTGCCGAGCATTTGCGGATGCAGCTTGAGCCCGCCATGAAGAAGGGCGGCACCATCCAGCGCGTCACCTTTAACGAGATCACCAAGAAGGCCGTAAAAGCCGCCTTCCAGCACGCCCGCGCCGTCGATCAGAACCTCGTAGACGCGCAGCAGACGCGCCGCGTTCTGGATCGCCTGGTGGGCTACCAGATCTCTCCGCTCCTGTGGGATAAGGTGCGCCGTGGCCTCTCCGCCGGCCGCGTGCAGACGGTTGCCCTGCGCCTCATCGTCGAGCGCGAGCATGAGATCAACGGCTTTGTGCCGGTCGAGTATTGGAACATTGACGCCGTCCTGCGCCCCGACAACAGCGAGCAGGAGTTCCGCGCGCGGATGATCGGCGTAGAAGGCGATGCCATCCGTGTCGCCGACAAGAAGGACGCGGAGGGCAAAGACCAGTTCATCGCCAACGCTCTGCCGAACCAGTCCGTCGTAGACCCGATTGTGGCGCAGCTGGAAAAGGCGAAATGGACCGTCCGTTCCGTGATCAAGAAGGAGCGGCGGCAGGTTGCGCGAGCCCCCTACACCACCAGCAAACTGCAGCAGGATGCCTCCGGCAAGCTCGGCTTCAACGTCCGCAGAACCATGGGAGTTGCCCAGCGTCTCTATGAAGGCGTCGAGATTGGCGGCGATGGCACCGTTGGTCTCATCACCTACATGCGTACCGATTCCACGCGCATGAGCCCCGACGCCGTGAAGGACATTCGCAGCTACGTGCAGCAGCGTTTTGGTGCGGAATATCTGCCCGGCACGGAAAACAGTTTCAAGACCAAGAGCAGCGCGCAGGATGCGCATGAAGCCGTGCGCCCCACCGACGTTACACTCACGCCGGAGAAGATTCGCCGCTACCTCAGCGATGAGCAGTTCCGCCTCTACCGCATGATCTGGGAGCGCGCCGTTACCAGCCAGATGTCGCCCGCGGTCTTCGACCAGACGACGGTTGAGATCGACGCAAAGGCCGATAAAACCTACAACTTCCGCAGCTCGGGCAGCATTCTCAAGTTTGCCGGATACCTCTGGTTTGACGAGGAGAAGAAGAAGGAAAAGGCCGAGCGCGCCGTTGCAGAAGCCAGGGCAGCAGAGGCCAAAGAAGACGACGCAAGCGAAGATTCTTCGACCGAGCGCCGTCTGCCTGCGTTGACTGACGGGCAGGCGCTGGTCAAGCGTTCGCTCGACGTCCAGCAGAAGTACACGCAGCCGCCACCGCGCTTCAACGAAGCCAGCCTCGTCAAGACGCTGGAAGAGAAGGGAATTGGTCGCCCGTCCACGTACGCGTCCATCATTAACACTATCCAGGACCGCGATTATGTGAAGAAGATTGCCAAGAAGTTTGTGCCGACGGAGATCGGCATGGTGGTCACGGAGCTTCTCGTCAAGAACTTCCCCTACATCTTCAAGCTCGCCTACACCGCGCAGCTTGAGGGCGAACTGGACGCCGTAGAAGCAGGCTCAGAGAAGTGGACCGACCTGCTCAGCGCCTTCTACGACCACTTCGAAGGCGAGCTCCACGCCGCCGGGAACACCATGGAAGACATCAAGCGCATGGAGCAGACAACGAAAGAAGTCTGCGACAAGTGCGGTGCGCCGCTGGTGCTGAAGTGGGGCAAGTTCGGCAGCTTCTACTCGTGCTCCAACTTCTCCAAGGCCAAGCCGATCACCATCGCAGCGGGCCCATGGAAGAAGAACTCGAAGACTGCGATCAAGAAGGTCACAACCGCCTTCAACTTCCCCGTCACGGTGAAGACTCTTACCGGCGACGTGACCGACTTCGAAAAAGAAGTCAAAGATGTGAAGTCGATGACCGCCGCCATTGAAGAGGCATTTCCGCGTGGTAAGAAGGTGATCGTAGAGCCGTTCAGCTGCGACTTCACCAAAGAAAACTTCGCCGCGAAGCCCGACCTCAGCTCGCCCGAAGCAGCCGACGCGGAGCAGGAAGAAGAGTTCTGTGACAACTGCGGCCGCCTCATGGTGCTGAAGAACGGTCCCTGGGGCCCGTTCATGAGCTGCCCCGGCTACAACGACGATCCGCCCTGCAAAACCATCCGCAAGCTCACGCAGAAGGTACAGCAGAAGCCGCCCGTCGTGCTCGAAGAGAAGTGCCCCAAGTGCGGCAAGCCTCTGCTGCAGCGCGAAGGCCAGTACGGCGAGTTCATAGCTTGCTCCGGCTTCCCCAAGTGCAAGTACGTGAAGCAGAACCTGCTGGACGTGAAGTGCCCGAAGTGCGGCGGCGACATCGCCGAACGCAAGGCGCGCACCGGCAACTACTTCTACGGTTGCACCAACTACCCGAAGTGCGACTTCACCTCAAACCAGAAGCTCATCGACCAGCCGTGCCCCAAGTGCGACTCGCCCTATCTTCTGGAGCTGGTGAACAAGGAAGGCGTCTTCCTTGTCTGCCCGAACAACAAGGAAGCTCTGCCCAAGCGCCGTCCGAAGAAGGGCGCCAAGGTGGAAGAAGCAAATCCGCACGCGCCCTGCACCTACGAGAAGCGCATCGCAGACGCCCCCGAGCCAGACGAGGTGAAGGATCCCGGACTGCCCGATCCGGAGAAGACGCGCCCACTCGCGATGGCATAAGCCGTTCATGTGGCATACCAATAAAAAGCGCCCGGAGCCAGCCACTCCGGGCGTTTTCCTTTACTACCTGTCATTCTGCTTTTGCTTATTCCTGTCATTCTGAGCGCAGCGAAGAATCTGCTTCTCGCTTTTGTATTTGTTTGTCATCGCGCAACGCGCGAACGCTCCTGCCTATCTCCCCACACCTGATAAATTTTAAAAACTTGTCATCCTGAGCGGAGCCACTCGCAGCCTCATCGCGAGTGGCGCAGTCGAAGGACCTGCTTCTCTACCCATGTCGTCATCCCCACCCATACGTCATCCTGAGCGAAGTCTCTCGCAGTCTCATCGCGAGAGACGCAGTCGAAGGATCCCAGTATTTCGCGAATGTCTCATCACTCCATAAAATTTATGGAGTGTCATCACCCTAACCCGTGTGGGACATTCGCGCGAACCGCTCCCGCCCATCTCCCCGTCGCCACTACTTTCAATTGAGTCATTCTGAGCGTAGCCGAAGAATCCAGATGCCTCTCGCATCACCCATACCGCCCCAGGCTTCCGCTGCACGCATGCCAGATGCCGGGTGCCCCATTCATCGCGGGATGAGTGGGAATCGTCGCGTAGCGACGACCGCTTTTGCCTCATTGCTTTGCTTAGCCCTGCGGAAAGTGCGCCGCACGTATAAGCGGCTTCAGCCGCTGAGGTACGCTCTTCTACCACCACGAACGCAAGCCAGCTACGAAGAACCTCTGAACTCAATCCGCGTACCGCACCTGCGGCCGCCAGAATTTGCGAATACTCCACTGTCCAAAGCGATACGTGAGAAACAGAAAGATCGCGCCCAGCACCAGGCCGATTGGGATGATCCACCCGCCAAGGTATTCATGGCCAACCCCGGCCGTTGGAGTGAAGCCGAGATGGAGGCGGAAGGAGTCGGGGTCCGTTGAATCTGTGTTGAACCACAGACCAACCTTCTGCGGAAAGAACGGCTTCAGTACAGCACACAGCAGCAGCGATGCGCCCACGCAGTACCCGGTCACGGAGACGATAAATGTAACGAATCCTGCCACGCTGAGACCAGCCCAGCGGAAGAGCGCGCGCAGTATCAGCAGCGGTGAAGGCGTGGCCTGTGCCCGTTGCAGCACGGCATTGGTCACGTAGCTGCCGGCCAGCTCCTCCGGCGTGCCGAGTGCCGTGATCGCTGCATCAATCGTCGCCCGCGTCGGCACCCCCTGCTGCGATGCCTTGTCCAGGATGTGACTGTGAATCTCCTGCACAATCTCGTTGACTTCGCTCTCATTGAGCTGCCGCAGTCGCTTACGCAAGGTCGTCAGGTAAGCATCCATAGTCTTCGTTGAATCGGGAGAGAGAGTCATTGGTTCTCCTTCTGCAGCGGAGCGAGCAGGTCGCTCATGCTGGTTGAAAACTTCGTCCAGATCTGTGTCATCTCCAGCGCGCGCTGCCTACCCGCAGGCGTGAGTTCGTAGTACTTGCGCGGATGCCCGGAGGTGGATTCCACCCACTCCGACGTAACCAGCCCCAGCGCCTTCAGCCGGTTCAGCAGCGGATAGATGGTCCCCTCCGTCACAATGAGTTCGGAAGCTGTCTCCAGGTGGCGCAGGATCTCCAGCCCATAAAGACGTCCATCCCACAGCGCGGCAAGAATCGCCAGCTCCAGGGAACCTTTGCGGAGCTGGACCTCCCACTTTTCAGGAGCGTCGGGTTCAATTGGTTTATTTTTGTCCACAACAAGATACTATGCAGTGCAAGGTATAGTGTCAAGTGGATTTTCGATTGGATAGAGCCATAAAATTGATAGAGCCATGAATCTGAGGGACCCATCCGTCCACAGCGGCCGTGGGGAGCACCCATCGTTGTCCACAAGTTCACCCTCGCCTGTCCACAACTCCACTCTCGGCACCCCCTGAGGTTACCGTCGGTTTAGCTTCAGGATCACCCTGGATTCGTATACTTTTCAGCTCTTTTTGGCGTAGTTACTGCGCTGAATTGATAAAATAGAACCAGGTCGTATCAGCTTCGCAAAACGAATCTTCTTAGTAACTCGTTTATTTTCAAATATTTGATATCTAAGTCGTTTGTTTTCAAATATTTAGTACGCACGATGGAGGCTAAGTATTGCAAACAGGATATTTAGCTTGAACATAGGGGAGGGGGTACCAGTACCATTTCGGAACTCCCCATTGCAATTCACCATCTCCTGTGATGTGCAGTGTCGCCTGCACTGGAAATGTAGCGATTAACCTGCTAAAATAGCTTCATATAGGCGGCTAAGTACGTTCTGCGCCCGATGCAAGTCTTTGAAAACTGGAAGGTTACGACCCGTTATGGCAAAGGCAATCTGGAATGGTCAGGTACTGGCCGAGAGTGATGCAGTTGAGACCGTTGAGGGGAATATCTACTTTCCCGATTCCGCTGTGAAGCGTGAGTATCTCAAGAGCAGTTCCACCACATCAAGCTGCCCATGGAAGGGCCAGGCACGGTACTATACCGTCCAGGTAGACGGCCAGGAGAACTCCGACGCCGCCTGGTACTACCCCGACCCCAAGCCCACCGCCCGTAAGTTGAAGTATCACGTGGCTTTCTGGCGCGGCGTCGAAATCCTCAAGTAGCTAATACGCCTCAGTAAGTTCAAGCGGCAGCCGCACCTGGAAGCAGGTGGCCCCCGGGGCTGACTCCACCGTGATGAACCCCCGGTGCCGGCCTACGATGCGTTGCGCCGTGTCCAGCCCCAGTCCGAGCCCGTCCCCGACGGCCTTGGTGGTGAAGAAGGGCTCAAAGATCCGGTCCTTCAGTTCCGGCTGAATACCGTGGCCGGAGTCCCACACCTCCACCAGCGCCATCTCTCCACTGCGCGAAATCTTCAACCGCAATGTGCCCTGGCCTTCCATCGCGTCCAACGCATTCTCAATCAAAACCATAAATACCTGATTTAACTCGCTTCCGTAGGCGCTGATTGGGGGCATCCCGTCCTCGTAACAGCGCTCGACCGTGATGCCCTCCATGCGCGAGTTGAGCATGGTGAGCGTATTATCCAGCGCGGCGGCCAGATCCACCTCCTGCACGGCCGCCTGATCCATGTACGAGTAGTCCTTGATCGCGCGGATGAGGTCGAAGATGCGTGCGGTAGAGTCGAGGACGGCTTCGGTCATGCGCTCGGCGCGCAGGGCCGAGGCAAAGGAGCGGATGGCTACTGGTAGCACGTCCGGATTAGCGATGGCGGAGAGCTCATCCAGCATATCGATGGAGATGTTGGTCTCGGCCAGGGTAGAAGCGACCTGCCAGGCATCGCTCACGGCGTGCTCGTCCAGCCAGTGGGTGATGGCGTCTTCGCGGTCAGCCTGGTCCAGCGCACTCGTAGCGGCCTGAGCGTCGGTAATGGTGCCGGGAGGCACGGCGGCGCGTGCCTCGCCCACCCAGGCCCCGTAGAGGGCCTTCTGCTCGTCATTCAGGCACATGCTGCCGAGCTGGTACTTCTGGTCGCCATAGTGGCGCAACTCGCCGAGCAGGGTGCGTGCGGCCCGTTGTGCGGCAGAGGCAGGGTTGTTGAGCTCGTGTGAGAGATTGCCGGCCAGTTTGCCAATGGCGTTCAGCTTCTCGGCCTGCTGCTCCAGCCTCGTGACCTCGCGCACACGGGAGAGCAGGATGCTGACGCAGCGCTGTGCCATGGAGGGAATGGCGACGAGCATGGCAGCGAAGTCGTCTTTGTCGATATTGAGCGCCCAGCACTCGCCGACGGCGCGGCCGTCTCCGCCATAGTTCTTCATCCGGGAGTAGGGGAGCAGGCCGCCGATCTGGCCGGTGCGGCCGATGAAGAGAGCCATGGGGCCGGAGATAAGGCGCTGGACGTGGACCTCGCCGCGCAGCATGATGTTCATCACGCGGACGGGCTCGCCCTCGCGGAAGATAAGGGTGCCGGGGGGGGCGAACTGCTCCGTGCCGTGCTCTGCAAGCCAGCGGTACTCTTCGTCGCTAAGGCCTTCAAGCGGTGAGACGTTACGCAACGCGGCGATGATCTCTTCTGTGGTGGAGCGGCGTTCGGTGGTTGTAGAAGGGGAAGCCATGCCGTCACCTCTGGGTCTATTTTGCCATGGAACGGAAGGGTTGGGGGCGGGCGGAATTTGTGCGGATGAAAGTGCAGCGGAGATGGTGCATACCCTCGAATTGTTTCGAGGCAAAGCAAAGGCGGCATCCTGTGGATGCCGCCTTTGCTGGTTGGTTAGCGACTTTTAGGCTTTGACGACGCTGCCATTTACCACCTTGACCGGGTCAAGGAAGGGCATGGCTGCGCGCAGGCCTGCGCCGACAGTCTCAAGCTGGTGGGCGGCTTCGCGGGCGCGGATGGAGGCGAAGTTCTTGCGGCCAGTCTCGTTCTCCTCGATGAACTTCTTGGCGAAGGAGCCGTCCTGGATTTCGTTGAGCAGCTGCTTCATGGCCTTCTTCACTTCAGGGGTGACGATGCGCGGGCCGGCAACGTAGTCGCCCCACTCAGCGGTGTCTGAGATGGAGTGGCGCATGTAGGCGAGGCCGCCACGGTACATCAGGTCCACGATGAGCTTGAGCTCATGCATGCACTCGAAGTAGGCAAGCTCTGGCTGATAGCCGGCTTCGACGAGGGTCTCAAAGCCTGCCTTGACCAGCGCAGCGGTGCCGCCGCAGAGGACAGCCTGCTCGCCAAAGAGGTCGGTTTCGGTCTCTTCGGTGAAGGTGGTCTGCAGAACGCCGGCGCGGGTGGTGCCGATGCCCTTGGCGTAGGAGAGTGCGACGGCGAGTGCGTTGCCGCTGGCATCCTGCTCCACTGCGACGAGCGCGGGAACGCCGCCGCCTTCGACGAAGACTTCGCGGACGCGGTGGCCGGGGGCCTTGGGCGCGACCATGGAGACATCGGTGCCCTTGGCGGGTGTGATGGTCTTGAAGCGGATGTTGAAGCCGTGGGCAAACATGAGCGTCTTGCCGGGGGTGAGGTTAGGCTCGACTTCGGCGGCATAGATCTTGTGGGTGATCTGGTCGGGGGTGAGCATCATGATGACGTCTGCCCACTTGGTGGCGTCGGCGACGGACTTCACTTCGAGGCCGGCCTTCTGCGCTTTGGCGACGGAGGAGGAGTCGGGACGGAGGCCGACGACGACCTGTACGCCGGAGTCTTTCAGGTTGAGCGCGTGGGCGTGGCCCTGTGAGCCGTAGCCGATGATGGCGACCTTCTTGCCCTGGATGATGGAGAGGTCTGCATCTGCGTCGTGGTAAGTCTTAGCCATTTTGTTTTCCTTTGCTTTCTGTAGTTGAAATTTCTAACTTGCGTTCGTTGCAAAACTTGTCGTGCGGGGCGGAGTGAAGCATCTGTTTGTTCCGCTGTGGTTATTTCTCGGGGAATTCGCCGGGAATCAAGTCGGCCTTCCTGAGCTTGCGGGGATGGTCACCATTCTTGCGCTTGGCTACGTCTTCCAGCGCCTTCATGACCCGGCTGGTGTGGTGGCCTCGGCGCATGGCCATGCGGCCGGTGCGCGATATCTCCAGTATCTCGTATTCGCTCTCTTTCAGCACCTGGATGAGGCCCTCGATCTTGCTGGCGCCGCCGGTGAGTTCGAGCATGAGCGATTCCGGCGCGAGGTCTACGATGCGGGCGCGGAAGACTTCGGCCAGCTCGAAGAGGTGGGTGCGGGTCTTGGGGCCGGCGGCGATCTTGATGAGCGCAAGCTCGCGGATGACGGCGGACTGGCGCTCGACCTCGTCTACGTCGCGGGTGATCTCGAGCTTGTAGAGCGCGGCGCGAATGCGCGAGGCGGCATGCTCGGGCGCCTCGGTGACGATGGTCATGCGCGAGGTGTCTGCCTGCTCGGACTCGCCGACGGTGAGCGAGACAATGTTGATGTTCATACGGCGGAAGAGCGAGGCGACGCGGGTGAGCACGCCGGGCTTGTCTTCAACGAGTGCTACGAATGTGTGCAACATTTAGACCTCGTCAGTCAGAAGTAAATAGTGAATCGAGTTGGGGGCAATAAATTCATTTCTTGACATGGCCCCATCGTCTTTTTCCCTTTGAGGTGAAACTTGACGATCACTGGGGTGACCAAGAAATGGATTCCACCAGTGATCGCGTTGTATTTTCCATGCTCCGAAGATTGCCAACGCTAGACAGAGGGTAAGGGCTATAAGCCTTCGTTTCGGTGTCATCGGTACCTCACTTTGCCGAATCTCATCTGGTGTCATGTTGATGTCGACAGTGTTCGCCCATGTGATGGACTTTGCTCGCGCATTACGGATGAGGCCTGCAATGCCTCCAAGCAAAAATATCCAGCCAATGGACAAATGCATGTTTACTCATCCTCCGGCACTTCGATTAGCGGATTCTGTTTCGGCCTGCGCACCATCTCGTGCAGTGCGGCTCCGGGGGCGATCATCGGGTAGACGCCGTCTTCCTTCTCGACCTGGAAGTTGATGAGGAAGGGACCCTTGTGTTTGCGCGCGGCTTTCACTGCGGGGATGACGTCGGCGCGTTTGGAGACGTTCATGCCCTGGATGCCGTGGGCTTCGGCGAGCTTGACGAAGTCTGGCGAGAGGATGGGCGAGCAGGAGTAGTTCTTCTCGTAGAAGGCCTCCTGCCACTGGCGCACCATGCCGAGGAAGCCGTTGTTGATGACGGCGATGTTGATGTCGAGGTTCTCCTGCACGGCGGTGGAGAGCTCGGCTGCCGTCATCTGGAAGCCGCCGTCGCCGGCGATGATCCAGACGTCTTTGGCGGGCTGGCCCATCTTGGCGCCGATGCCGGCGGGCAAGGCAAACCCCATGGTGCCGAGGCCGCCGGAGGTGATGAGAGTGCGCGGCTCGTCGTGCTTGTAGTACTGCGCCTCCCACATCTGGTGCTGGCCTACGTCGGTGGCGATGATGGAGTTGCCGCCGGTCTCGCGCCAGAGGTCGTTGATGACGTGCGCGGCGTAGAGGTGGCCGGTATCTGGCAGGTTGATGATGTCGCGGACGGCTTCGTCACCCTTCATGGCCATCACTTCGCGAATCCAGCTGGTGTCGTTTTTCTGCGGCAGCAGGGGCAGAAGGGTGGTGAGGACTTCGCGGAGGTCGCCGATGAGGGCAACGTCTACCTTGATGATCTTGTTGATCTCGTAGGGGTCGATGTCGACGTGGATCTTCTTGGCGTTGACGGCGAAGCTGGTGACGTTGCCGGTGACGCGATCGTCAAAGCGCATGCCGAAGGCAAGCAGAAGGTCGGCCTGCTGGATGGCGTTGTTGACCCAGCTTTCGCCGTGCATGCCCATCATGCCGAGCGAGAGTGGATGCGAGGCGGGGAAGGCTCCGAGGCCGAGAAGGGTGCAGGCGACGGGAATCTGATGGCGCTCGGCGAACTGGCGGACTTCTTCGACCGCGCCGGATTGCAGGATGCCGTGGCCGGCGAGGATGACGGGGCGTTTGGCGTGCTTGATGAGTTCGATGGCCTCGGCCATGGCTTCGCTCTCCGCACTGAGCATGGGGTGCGGACGGTGGGGCGCGGGGTTGGCAGCGTCAAAGTCAAAGAGCGCGGTGGCCTGCTGCGCGTCCTTGGTGATATCGACGAGCACGGGGCCGGGGCGGCCGGTCTTGGCGATCTGGAAGGCTTTGCGAATTGCGGGCGCGACCTCTTCCGCTTTGGTGACGAGGAAGTTGTGCTTGGTGATGGGCAGGGTGATGCCGGTGATGTCGATCTCCTGAAAGGCATCGGAGCCGAGGACTTTGCTGGAGACCTGGCCGGTGATGCAGACCATGGGGATGCTGTCCAGCATGGCGGTGGCGATGCCGGTGACGAGGTTGGTGGCTCCGGGGCCGGAGGTGGCGACGCAGACACCGACCTTGCCGGATGCGCGGGAGTAGCCGTCGGCCATGTGGGCCGCGCCCTGCTCGTGGCGGACGAGGACGTGATGGATGGGGAACTTGCGCAGAGCATCGTAGACCGGGAGGATGGCGCCGCCGGGGTAACCGAATACAGTCTCTACGCCTTCGCCGACGAGCGTGGCCCACATGATCTCGGCGCCGGTGAGTTGTGCGTTCAGCGTTGCACTCTTCTTCGCGTTGTTTCCGTTCGTCTTTGCCATCGTGTGCTCCTCTAGTTGGGGATTCTTAGAG
>DASWOP010000122.1:0-12862 GCA_036404255.1 Acidobacteriaceae bacterium
CCATTTCCGATATATTTGATTTAAAGTTCTAGTTCTGACCCTGACGCGGCATGGCCTGCTTCGGTAGGTCTCTCGATCAACCACTCAGTGATTTTCTGTACGAGAATTGCAGGTGATTGTGTCTCCTGGGCCAGGGAACGCATCCTGCATCGCAAAGGCTGCCCCATGGATACCATGCACTCCCGTCTTCACACTCCCGCCCCTCAGGGGCTCTATCATCCACGGAATGAACACGATGCCTGTGGCATGGGCTTGGTCGCAAGCATTCGCGGAGAAAAAAGTCACGACATTATCTGCAAAGGGCTCGAGGTTCTTATCAATCTCACCCACCGCGGCGCTGCTGGCTGCGACCCGGAGACCGGCGACGGTGCCGGCATCCTGATCCAGATTCCCCACACCTTTTTCGTCCGCGAATGCGGCGAACTCGGCATGCACCTGCCCGAATCCGGCGCCTATGGCGTCGCCATGTGCTTCCTCCCCGTCGATAAGCACAGCCGCCTGCAGTGCGAAGGCATCTTTGAACGCATGGCCACCGCGGAAGGTCTTACCATCATCGGCTGGCGAGATACCCCCGTGAATGGTGACGCCATCGGACGCGAAGCCCGCGCCTCCCAGCCCTATATCGAGCAGCTTTTTGTCGGTCGCCCCGACGGCATGGATGAAGAAGCCTTCGAGCGCCTGCTCTACAAGGTCCGCCGCCGCACCGAAAACGAAATGGCAGCCTCAGACATCGAAGGCAAGGACGACTTCTACATCCCCTCCTTCTCGTGTCGCACCATCATCTACAAAGGCCTGATGCTGGCCCCGCAGATTGAAAAGTTCTACTTCGAACTGGCCAATCCGCTGGTCACCAGCGCGCTTGCTCTGGTCCATCAGCGTTTCTCCACCAATACCTTCCCCAGCTGGAAGCTGGCCCATCCCTTCCGCTACGTCGCCCACAACGGCGAGATCAACACCATCCGCGGCAATGTGAGCTGGATGAACGCCCGCGAAGCTGTCCTTGAAAGCCCTCTCCACGGCGACGGCATCAACGAGCTCTTCCCCGTCTGCACTCCCGGCAACAGCGACTCCGGCGCGCTGGATAACGCGGTTGAATTCCTCTTCCAGTCCGGCCGCTCCCTGCCCCACGTCCTGGCGATGCTCATCCCCGAAGCCTGGTCCGGCAATCCGGACATGGACGAAGAGAAGCGCGCCTTCTACGAGTACCACGCCTCCCTGATGGAGCCGTGGGATGGCCCCGCCGCCGTCGCATTTACCGATGGCCGCGTCATCGGTGCCACGCTGGATCGCAACGGTCTGCGCCCCGGCCGCTACATCGTCACCAAGGACGATCTTGTTGTCCTCGCCTCGGAAGCCGGCGTAATCGACATCCCTGCCGAAGATATCCGCAAGAAGGGCCGCCTGCAGCCCGGCCGCATGTTCCTCGTGGACACGGTCCAGAAGCGCATCATCTCTGACAAGGAGATCAAGAAGTCCCTCGCCACGCGCCACCCCTACGGCACCTGGCTCAAGGATGAGCAGGTCACGCTGGAGCACCTCCCCGATCCTGCGCGTGTCATCTCCCGCAATCCTGAGACCCTGCAGCGCCGCCAGCGCGCCTACGGCTACACCGAAGAAGACCTCAAGATCCTCCTCGCCCCCATGGGCGCGAAGGGTGAGGAACCACTCGGCTCCATGGGCTCTGACGTCCCTCTGGCCTGCCTCTCCGACCGCCCGCAGCCGCTCTTCAACTACTTCAAGCAGCTCTTCGCTCAGGTCACCAATCCGCCCATCGATCCCATCCGCGAAGAGATGGTGATGTCGCTGATCAGCTACATCGGCACCGAGCGCAACATCCTGCACGAAGCGCCGGATAACTGCCACACCCTCAAGCTGCCGCACCCCATCCTGACCAACAGCAACCTGGAGAAGCTGCGCCGTGTCTCCTCCGGCGACCTGCTCGCCACCACGCTGCCCACGCTCTTCCGCGCAGCCGATGGTGAAGCTGGCCTCAAACGCGGGCTCGACGAACTCAGCGCGCGCGCCTCGCACGCCGTCGCCTCCGGCTACACCCTGCTCATCCTCTCGGATCGCGGCGTGAACTCCACCTATGCCCCCATGCCCAGCCTTTTGGCCATGGCCGCTGTCCATAATCGTCTGGTGCGCGAAAAGACCCGTACCCAGGTCGCTCTCATCATCGAAAGCGGCGAGCCCCGCGAGGTCATGCACTTCGCCCTGCTCATCGGCTACGGTGCCAGCGCCATCAATCCCTACCTCGCCTTTGAATCCCTCTGTGACCTCAAGCAGCGCGGTCTATTGCCGGAGAACGTCACCGCCGATCAGGCGGAATACAACTTCATCAAAGCCATCAACAAGGGCCTGATGAAGACCTTCTCCAAGATGGGCATCAGCACCCTGCAAAGCTATCGTGGCGCACAGGTCTTTGAAGCTGTCGGCCTCAACAAATCGCTCATCGACGCCTACTTCTCCGGCACCGCCTCGCGCATCGAAGGCGTCGGTCTGGATGTCCTGGCCCGCGAAGCCCAGATGAATCACGCCTACGCCTACCAGCCGATCACCGACTCCGAAACGGACCTCGACATCGGCGGTCAGTATCAGTACCGCGCGGGCGGCGAATATCACCTGCTCAATCCGCTCACCATCGGCAAACTGCGGCAGGCCGTGCGGTCTAACAACCCCACCACCTTCCAGGAGTACACCGACCTCATCGACCAGCAGAGCGAGCACCTCTGTACCCTGCGCGGCCTGATGAAGCTGAAGTACGCTGACCAGCCCATCCCGCTGGATGAAGTTGAGCCCGCCAAAGAGATCGTGAAGCGGTTCACCACCGGAGCCATGAGCTTCGGCTCCATCAGCAAGGAAGCCCACGAAACCCTCGCCATCGCCATGAACCGCATCGGCGGCATGTCCAACACCGGCGAAGGCGGCGAAGACGAAGACCGCTTCACCCGCGACGCCAACGGCGACCTCCGCCGCAGCGCCGTCAAGCAGGTCGCCAGCGGACGCTTCGGCGTCACCACCAACTACCTCATCAACGCCGACGAGATCCAAATCAAGATGGCGCAGGGCGCAAAGCCCGGCGAAGGCGGTCAGCTTCCCGGCCACAAGGTGGATGATGTCATCGCGCGCATGCGCTACTCCATCCCCGGCGTCGGCCTCATCTCGCCCCCGCCGCACCACGACATCTACTCCATCGAAGATCTCGCGCAGCTCATCTTCGACCTGAAGAACGTGAACCCGAAGGCGCGTATCGCCGTCAAGCTGGTTTCGGAAGCTGGCGTAGGCACTGTCGCTGCCGGCGTCTCCAAGGCACACGCCGACGTCGTCCTCATCTCCGGCGACAACGGCGGCACCGGCGCATCGCCCATGAGCTCCATCCACCACGCCGGTCTCCCCTGGGAGCTTGGTCTGGCGGAAGCACAGCAGGTTCTTCTGCTCAACGATCTGCGCAGCCGCATTAAAGTCCAGACCGATGGCAAGCTGCAGACTGGCCGCGATGTCACCATCGCCGCCCTGCTCGGCGCCGAAGAGTTCGGCTTCGCTACCATGCCGCTCATCTCCATGGGCTGCATCATGATGCGCAAGTGCCACCTCAACACCTGTTCGGTCGGCATCGCCACGCAGGACCCGGTTCTGCGTGCACGCTTCCAGGGCCAACCTGAGCACGTCGTCAACTTCTTCTTCTTCATCGCAGAGCAGGTTCGCGAGCACATGGCGAAGCTTGGCTTCCGCACCATGGACGAGATGATCGGCCAGGTTGATCGCATTGAAGCAGCCGTCGCCCACGCGCACTGGAAAGCCAAGGGCATCGATCTTGAGTCGATCCTCTACTCGCCCACCCTGCCCTCGCGCGTCGCACGCCGCCGCATCCAGATGCAGGATCACGGTCTGGAAGGCGTACTCGATCACGCCCTCATCGAGAAGGCCGCTCCCGCGCTCAAGTCCAGGAAGAAGGTCACCGGCAGCTTCGCCATCCGCAATGTCCATCGCACCGTTGGTGCCATGTTGGGCGGCGAGATTGCCACCCGCTACGGCTCCGCCGGCCTGCCGGATGAGACCATCCACTTCCGCTTTCACGGTTCCGCTGGCCAGAGCTTCGGCGCATTCGTTCCCTCCGGCGTCACGCTGGAGATCGAAGGCGATACCAACGACTATCTCGGCAAGGGCCTCTCCGGCGGACGCATCATCGCCTACCCGCCCAGGACCTCCAGCTTCCTGCCCGAAGAAAGCATCCTCGTCGGCAACGTCGTCCTCTACGGCGCCACCACGGGTGAGGCATTCCTCAACGGCATCGCCGGCGAGCGCTTCGCCGTTCGTAACTCGGGTGCCACCGCCGTAGTCGAAGGCGTCGGCGACCACGGCTGCGAATACATGACCAACGGCGTCGTCCTTGTGCTCGGCTCCACTGGCCGCAACTTCGCCGCCGGTATGAGCGGCGGACGCGCCTACGTCTACGACGATCAGGGTGATTTCTCCACCCGCCGTTGCAACACGGCCAGCGTGGATCTCGAGCCCCTCGTCAACGCCGAAGACGTCGCCGAGGTTCGTACCCTCATCGAGCGTCACCGCGACCTGACCGGCAGCCCTCGCGCCGCCTGGATACTCGAGCACTGGAGCGCAGAGCAGCCGCGCTTCATCAAGGTCTTTCCGCACGAACACAAGCGCGTTCTTGGCGTTCCTCGCGCCACCGCAGTCTATAGTTCCCCCACAACTTCGCCGTCTCTGGTGACGGCAGGGCAGGTGCAACATGGGTAAGGTCACTGGTTTTCTTGAGATTCAGCGTGAACAACCGCAACGCCGCAAGGTGGAAGAGCGCCTGCACGACTGGCAGGAGATCTACCAGCCCATGGGTGAAGAGAAACAGAAGGAGCAGGGCGCTCGCTGCATGGATTGCGGCGTTCCCTTCTGCCATACCGGCTGTCCGGTCAACAATCTCATTCCCGATTGGAATGACCTGGCCTACAACGGCCGCTGGGAGACCGCCATCAAGCGCCTCCACGCCACCAACAACTTCCCGGAGTTCACCGGCCGCATCTGCCCCGCTCCCTGCGAAGCCGCCTGCGTCCTGGGCATCAATCAGCCCGCCGTCTCCATCAAGCTCATCGAGCGCAGCATCGTCGAACGCGCCTGGGAAGAGGGTTGGATCCACCCCGAGCCGCCCGAGCACAACACTGGAATGCGCGTTGCCGTCGTCGGCAGCGGCCCCTCCGGTCTTGCCGCCGCGCAGCAGTTGCGCCGCGCCGGCCACTCCGTCACCGTCTACGAGAAGAATGACCGTATCGGTGGCCTGCTTCGCTACGGAATCCCCAACTTCAAGCTCGAAAAGCACGTCATCGACCGCCGCATGCAGCAGATGGAGGCCGAAGGCGTCACCTTCGTGCCCAATGCCCACGTCGGCGTTAATCTTCCGGTCGAAACCCTGACCGCAGAATACGACGCCGTCCTGCTCACCGGCGGCGCCGAGCAGCCCCGCAACCTGAACATCCCCGGCCGCGAGCTCAAGGGCATTCACTTCGCCATGGAGTTCCTGCCGCAGCAGAACCACCGTTGCGAGGGCGACACCATCGACCCCTCCATCTCCATCAGCGCGGAAGGCAAACGCGTCATCATCCTCGGCGGCGGTGATACCGGGGCAGACTGCCTCGGCACCAGCCTGCGGCAGGGCGCAAAGAGCGTCCACCAGTTTGAGATTATGCCCAAGCCTCCAGAGGCCCGCGCCGCCTCCACCCCGTGGCCCCTCTGGCCTCTCCAGCTTCGCACCGAAACCTCGCACGAAGAGGGCGGCATCCGCGACTGGTGCATCAACAGCATCAGCTTCACCGGCGACGCCAAAGGCCACGTGAAGGCGATCAACGCCGTCCGTGTCGGCCCGCCACCCACCTTCACTCCAGTCGCCGGCTCCGAATTCACCCTGGAAGCCGACCTGGTCCTGCTGGCAATGGGCTTCCTCGGCCCTGTACGCAACGGAATGATCGAGCAGCTCGGTCTAGCCCTCGATCCTCGCGGCAACGTGCTGGCGAACGCCGAGTACATGACCTCAGTCGACGGCATCTTCTCTGCCGGCGACATGCGCCGTGGCCAGTCCCTGGTCGTCTGGGCCATCTCCGAAGGTCGCAAAGCCGCCGCAGCTGTCGACCGCTACCTGCTCGCCAAGGCCGAGCCACTCGAACTGACTGAGTCCGTCACCGCATAACTCACCAGCCAGCGCATCTCATTCCTCAACTCTGAGTACCCCACACATCGCAGTCTCATCGCGATGTGTGGAGTATCTCGCAAGCTTTCGTGACACAAGTGTCCGTGGAGATCCGTGTAGCCCGTCATATTCACCGTCTTGGACCCGTGAAACGCGCATAAGCTCGCACGGATGCCAGAACGGCTCCCGCGCAATCGCTACATCGTTTTACCCTTTATTTATAGGTCAATCGGCGGATGCCCCGGCTTCGGCTCACACGGCAGAAGCACGTGGAACGATGCTCCGCCCAGCCCGCTGGCATCCTGCGAACGCGCCTCAATACTGCCGCCATGGCGCGTCACAATCTCCTTGGTCACCCACAGCCCAAGCCCCGTACCCACATCTTTTTTCGTCGTGAAAAATGGATCGAAGATCCGGTCTTTATCCACCGCAGCAATGCCCGGCCCATCATCCTCCACCGCGATGTGAATAGTCTCCCCTTCGGACTCCTCCACGCACCGCAAAGCCACGCGAATCTTCCCATTCGGATTCACCGCATCCGCCGCGTTGGAGATAAGGTTCGCCATCGCCTGCTTCATCTCGCCCGGCAATCCCTGGATAGGTGGGCACTCTTCAAAGACCGTCTCTACCTCAATATTTTTGGCCCGGAATTTATTGGAGTAGATGCGCAGCACACCCTCGAAAATCGCTGGCAGTTCCACCATCTCCGGAACCTTTGACTCCCGGTAGAATCCCAGCGTCTGCCGTGTAATATGCGATACCCGCTCCAGCTCCTGCTCCGCCAACGCCAGATTTTCCGCGGCATCCGCCGGCAGACCGGGTGAGTTTCTGGCAATGTAGATCAGGTTGCCAACAGCCTCCAGCGGGTTATTGATCTCGTGTGCCACGGTCGAGGCCAGCCGGCCCGCTGCAGCCAGTTTTTCGCTCCGCCGCAGCATGTCCTGCGTCTTGCGCTCATAGGTCGCATCCCGGAAGACCATCACCACGCCGACCATATTGCCCCGGTCGTCCCAGATAGGTGCCGCGCTGTCTTCAATCGGCACCAGCGTGCCATCGGGCCGCTCCAGCACCGTATGGTTTGCCAGCCCGACGATGCGCCCCTCCTCCATCACCTTCTTCACCGGATTCGCCACCGGCTTACGTGTGGATTCATTCGATAGCGGCATGATCGTTTCGACCTGCTGTCCCTGCGCCTGCGCCAGGGTGATTCCCGTAATGGTCTCCGCAATGGAATTCAGAAACGTGACATGGCCATGCTGATCCGTCGCCACCACCGCATCTCCCAAGCTGGTCAGCGTCACCCGAAACCATTCTTCCCGCTCTTCCAGCATCCGTCCATGCCGTTCACGGAGGCTCATGACGCGCAGAATGTAATAGGCCAGCAGAATCAGACCGATCGCGGCAAAGCCGCTCGCCAGATAAATGCACGCCACGGTAACGCGAACACTGCGCTCGTACGCCTCGGCCCTGGCCTTTTCCAGCGACTCTTCTTCCCTGTCCATCGCAGTAATCTGGCGGCGGATATCATCCATGATGCGCAGGCCAGCATCCGACAAAACCAGCGCCTTCGCCTCATCCGCTCTGCCCGCCTGGTACAGCGAAATCGTGGCGGCAAGCTCATCCAGTTTCTTGTGCGTCAACTTCCGCAGCACCGTGACGCGGGCCTGCTGTTGCGGATTATCCGCCATCGCCTGCGCTAGTTCGTCAAGATCGGCCTGCACCTGCGAAATGGCAGAATTATACGGATCCAGATATTTAGCATCTCCGGTATAAAGAAAGCCCCGTTGCCCGGTCTCAGCATCCTTCAGCAGAGATTCCGTCTCGCTCAGATCCAGACGAACCTGCTGGGTGTGAACCACCCACTTCTGGTGCTCAAGCTGTATGCCAAGTTGACGCCTTGTAATCAAGGAGTTAACTATCAACACAATCAGCAACAGGATAAAGCCACAGATAACGCCGAGGCGCCTTGGAAAGGCTCGCATAGAAAGTTTATTTTCTCCAGAATCCTGTTGATTGTAAACAATGGACTGCCCGTCCGCGGAGCTTCTTCGCTTGCGCATCATGCAGCCCTGCTCCATTCCGGGGGCACCTTCCGCCCCCTGTCCACCCCTCCATTCCGCTCTCCCCATGAACGCTGCCGCCACAGCCAGCGAAAAGCCGCATCTGCGCCCGGCCCAGTGGTCCCCAGCCCTAAAAAATATTTCACTAGGAATAATTTTTCTATTGACATGAATACTCCGGGGCTCGTACCTTTTCCTCCGTTGAATTTCAAAAGTAAAAACCAGTGTTGAACTTTGTGGAGGACGTGATGACTGCAAAACTTCTTGAGACCGTTTACAAAAAGCATTTCAGAATGCGAATTGCCTTCCCGCTATCTCTCTTCGCCTGTCTTGTCTTCGGATTGGCCATGCTCGTCCTCGCCCCATCCCGCGCTACGGCACAGACCGGCGGCGAAGGCGCTATTCAAGGCACCGTGGTCGATGCGCTGGGAGCTGTCGTTCCGAATGCCACAGTGGTCATCACGAATATAAATACAGGTTCGGTCGTGACTCGCCCCACCACAGACGCTGGCTTCTACAGCGTCACGCCACTCATACCCGGAACGTACACGGTTACGGTGTCAGCCAAAGGCTTCCAGACATTCAAGCAGGAAAATCTCGTCATCAACGCCATGCACGTCACCGGTCTTGACGTGAAAATGAAGATCGGCGATCAATCGGAAACCATAACCGTCACAGACCAGCCGCCCGCACTGGAAACCACCAGCGCAACGCTTGGCGGCACCATTGAGAACAATGTCTACACCGCACTGCCGGTTATGATTACCGGCCTGCAGCAACGCGATATCACCCAATTCTCTAACCTGCTTCCCGGCGCACAGGTTCCTCCCGGTGGCCGCTCCTCCATCATCGGCGGCACCGCGCAGCGCCTGGGCGAACTCTATATCGATGGCCTGCCGTTGACCACCGCCAGCCAGCAGGGTGACAACCGCCCAGTGTTCAACATCGTCCCCCTCGAAGGCATCGAGCAGGTTCAGGTAGTCACAAGCGGCTTCTCGGCTGAGTATCAGGGTGCCGGCCTCGAAAACTACACCACCAAATCGGGTGGAAATCAGTATCACGGTACCGTATTCGAATACATCCGCAACACAGCCTTTGATGCCTGGGCCTTCTCCGCGAAACCTTGCGATACAGTAGCCAACTGCCCCGGTACGATCACTAAAGTGGTGAACGGTGCAGTGACAAAGGTCTTCGGGCCAAAGACTCCGGAGCACCAGAATGAGTTTGGATTCGCCGTTGGTGGGCCTATCAGCATCCCCAAACTTTTCAATGGACATGACAAGCTCTTCTTCTTCGGGACGTTCGACAAGTTCATGTCCTCTCAGGGGGCCAATCCTACCTCAAGCACAGTTCCGACCACTCTGATGCGCAAGGGTGATTTCCGGGAACTGATTCCTGCCGATGCGACAACTGGGGGTCTCGGCAATAAATCCGGCGTGACCTACAAGATCTATGACCCCACTACTCAGGCAGCTTGCACCGCATTTTATGGGTTTGCCTGCCGTTATCAATATGGGTATACCCACGGAGCCACGCCCTCTTCTGATCAGGTGCTGGTCGGTGCAGCAAACGTCATCCCAGCCGGAGAGATCTCCCCGATAGCAACCTACATGCAGCAATTCCTCCCCCCCCCCTCAGATGACACAACAGGTGTCATCGCAGGAAACTATGCCGGTGGACTACCGCAGGGATTTCACAACTGGATGTACTCCGGACGAGTGGATTATTCCATCTCGGAGAAGCACCATCTCTCACTACTGATCACCGGCGGGAACCGCCACGCCGTTCCCTATACCTCCACAGCATCGACAGGAACAAACCTTCCAGTGCCTTATCTTGCCAGCACAATTTCAACTGTAGCCGGCCACTGGGCATCGCTCGAAGACTCTTACCAGATCACCGATCATCTCGTAAATCAGTTCAAATATGGGTTTATGAACTTCGGCGGCCCACCGGTAGAGAATCCTACCTGCGGCGATCCACGGTTCTCAACGACTACGATAGGTATCACTGGGCTGCCCGATGGTCAGGCTAAATGCAACTTCCCCATTGCCCGCTTTGGCGGAAGCAATGCACCCATGGACTGGTCCTATCTAAGCGCGAATGGCAGCACGGCCAACAGCACCAGTGCCACCTCGGTAAGCGAGACCTACACACTCAAGGACAACGTCCAATGGGTTAAGGGTCGCCATGCAATGAACTTTGGGTTCCAGTATCAGTGGCTGGAGATCAACGCCAGCAGCGCCGATACAGGCTCTCAGCCCGTTCAGATCAACTGGGGCACCAATTCCACCGCAAATGTGACGAGCAGCAGCTGGGTTACAGGCTCGGGTTACTCCTACGCCAGCTACATGCTGGGCGCGGTAGGCGGCAGCGGTTCCCCAATTACCACCAGCGTTACCACGCAACCCTTCTCCTTGCTTGGCGGGCGTTATCATCCATTCGCCTTCTACTTCCAGGACGATTTCAAGGTCAATTCAAAGCTCACTTTGAACCTAGGCCTACGCTGGGACTATCTGCCGACCTATACCGAAGTGCTGGATCGTTGGTCCTTCCTCAATCCCAATATCACGAATCCCATCACAGGCAATCCGGGCGCTCTGCAATTTGCAGGCAACTGGGGTGGAGCCGGCGTAAGCTGCGGCGGCTGCCGTACACCGGTAGACACCTGGTATAAGAACTTTGGTCCGCGTTTCGGACTTGCCTATTCATTGGATAGCAAAACCGTTATCCGCGGCGGCTACGCTCTGCTCTATACCCACGGAGGCGGCACGGGCGGCGCCGGTGGTGCCGGCGTCGGCACAGGCCAGGTCGGATTCAGCAGCACAACCGGCTTTACAGACTCGTCCGCCGGACCCGCCTTCTATCTCAACAATAATCCGTTATTTTCAGCGGCTAACACCAATTTTGGCGGTCCCGGCGCGGTCATTGCATCGCCTGCCCCCATCAACGCAAATAGTGCAGCAGCTGGTACCGGCTACTATGTCTGCTCGGGCCAGGCCTTTTCACCCTGCAACGGTACTTCTGGTGGCTTTGCAGCTGCAACGGGCATTGCCTATCCCGACAAGTATTACGCTGGGAGGGCTCCCGAAATATCATTCTGGAACTTTGGCTTCCAGCATGAATTGACCAAGGATATGACGATCATGGTGAACTACGCCGGAACCGAAAGTCATTTCCTGGCGGGCTCTGGCTCAATCCGTGGTCTACAGTCCAACCAGATGAATCCTGCCTATCTTGCGCTGCATACGGCAAGCACCAATTACCTCACAGTGGCTGCGACCTCGGCGAATATCGCGGCTGCGACTGCGGCCACGGGGATTGCGATTCAGGCTCCCTATGCCGGCTATGTTGCGGCGGCCGGCTTGAATACGTCAACCACCATTGCCCACATGCTTACCTGGATGCCCCAATACTCCGGCGTCACAGATACCTGGGGAACAGTAGCGAACGCCAACTACCATGCGCTGCAAGTTACCCTCAACCAACGCTTCAGCCGTGGGCTGACGTTTACCGTGAACTACACCTACTCCAAGAATATCGATAACGCGGGTACGGTTCGCAGCGGCTGGCCCATCCCTGCCTCGGCTAATTCCACGGGCAAGGCATGGAAAGCCACGGCCATGGATCGCTCCCTCAGCACGAATAACATTCCCCAGCTGCTGACGGTATTCGGCGTCTATCAACTACCTTTCGGTAAAGGTCACATCGGCTCCGGTAACTTTTTCGTGCGGACCCTCGCAAGCGGATGGCAGCTCTCCGAAATATTCCAGTACTCCTCTGGACTTCCCCTCGCCATCGTTGGCTCATGCAACGCTAACCAGAACATTGGGCAGAGTCAGTGCATGCCAGATTACAACCCCAACTTCTCTGGCAGCCCTCGGACCAAGGAAGGCTGGGGCCACGGAGCCACCGCTAGAAATCTCGGAACCAAGAGCTACATCAATGGCTATATCAGTACAACTAATTCCGGAGCAGGTGTAGGCGGAGCCGCAGGATCCTGCTCAACCACCACCGGACCGTTCTGTAACGCTCCGAGCTACATGGTGGGCGATGCTGCTCGTACCGCACCCTACGGCCTTCGCGGTCCGAGCCTCTATCGTCTCACCATGTCAACCAGCCGCACCTTCGATATCACGAACCGCTTCAAGTTTGTCTTCCGCGTCGATTGCCAGAATGTGACCAACCACACCACCTTCGGCAACAACGCGCAAAACAATCAGATCGTGACCAACGTCAATACCTCAACCTTTGGCGCATTGGTCGGAGCCAGTGGCGATCCTCGTGCCTTCCAATTCTCCGGAAGAATCAACTTCTAGGAGTTATACTGCTCTCCTCGCCTCGAGTGCCGCCCCGGCGCTCGAGGCGTTTCTTTCAAGCCACCACAATTACCACCCATCTGAGAGGCCTCCGTGCTGTCTTCCAATCTCCACCGCCTGTCCCTCCTCCTCTGCACTGCCCTGCTTACCCCCATCGCATTCGCCCAGGCCCGCCCAGACACTCGCCTCCCCGCCAACATGCCCACCGCCCAGGAACTCAAGCATCCACCCGCCTCCTGGATCGATAAAGACACCGGCCATCGCATCGTCCGCCTCACTAACGAACCCGG
>DASWOP010000123.1:0-6786 GCA_036404255.1 Acidobacteriaceae bacterium
GTCCGCACGCCATCGATCGCTGCCTGGCGCAGCATCGGTGGCCCGCTCTCCACGCTGAGGTTCTCAATCGCGCCACTCTTCGAGATTACGGCCCTCAGCACCACGACGCCTGAAACATGCGCGGCGCGTGCAATCGCAGGATAGACAGGCGGTGTCTTCACAATCAGGTTGCCGGCAGCTACTCCGGTAGATAAGCGGAACGGAGTTGGAGCCTTCGGAGGCTTTGGCGGTGCGACAACGATCACCGGCGGATTACCGATTACGCTGATCAAGTTGGACTGAGCAACGCCACCACCCGGACCCGAGGGGCCAAACCGCACGTTGCCAGCGGGCATCTCGGAAGCTTCTACCCGCTCCACAATCTGCGTCGGGATCTTCGGTGGAGCAGTGATTGTGCCACTGCCATGCGTTGTTGCAGACTGGGCCGCAACTGCCGTCGCCGCCATCGGCGGAGGCGCTGGAGGTGGAGCAGGCGCAACCAGCATCGCCGAAAGGGCAGTACGCGGTAACGCTTCAGGATAGAGGAGTGGAATCAGGATCAAAACGGCAACCAATCCGGCATTGATTGCTGCCGTGGCTATCGTCCAGTACTTCGAGTGAGTCTTTAAGCTACCCGTTGATTCGAGCAATGCATCGAACATACGCGCCTCCTTGAATGACTGAGCGCGCGAGCACTACAGCCATAGACACCGGAGGTTCCGCATTTGTTCATCCCTCACTCAAATAGCCTGCACACCACGCCGAGAAGTAGAATTTGCACTATGGCCTTTACCCGGACGCAACACCTCCTTGCCGCTTTTTTTCTCTGCACACTCGTCTCCCTCGGCGCTGCCTCCGGCCATGCACAGATGCTGGCGCGTCCCGGCTGGTCCGGCTCCGGTATGGCAGCCGAGCCGTGGTGGAAGCATGCTGTGATCTATGAGATCTACCCGCGTAGCTTCCAGGACAGCAATGGCGACGGCGTTGGTGATCTAAAGGGCATCACACAGCGGCTCGACTATCTGCAGTCGCTCGGCATTGACGCCATCTGGCTCACGCCGATCTATCCTTCGCCACAAGTCGACTTCGGCTACGATATCTCCGACTACACAGCCATCGATCCGCAGTACGGCACCATGGAAGACTTTGACGTCCTCGTGCGCGAGGCTGGCCGCCGCAATATCCGCATCCTAATGGACATGGTGATGAACCATACCTCTGACCAGCACCCATGGTTCAAGGAGTCGCGATCCAATCGCACCAATCCCAAGCGCGACTGGTACATCTGGCACGATGGCAGCGACGCAGCCGCCTGCGCGCAGCCCGGTCCAGCCTGCGCTACGCACCCGCCCAATAACTGGCTTAGCCTCTTCGGCCATTCATCATGGCAGTATGACGAATCGACCAACCAGTTCTTCTACCATCAGTTCTACCCGCAGCAGCCGGACCTGAACTGGCGCAATCCCGCCGTCGAAAAAGCAATGTTTGATGCAGTGCGCTTCTGGCTGAACCGCGGCGTGGCCGGCTTCCGTCTTGATGCAGTACTGCAACTCTATGAAGATCCAAAGCTCACCAACGCACAAGAGCTACCAGGCAAGAATTCCTTTGGTGATACCAACCAGGACAACTCGCTCTACACCAATCTGCCGGAGATTCACGGGATGCTGCGCGATCTGCGTAAAGTGACCGACTCCGCTGTGGGCCAGCGCGTGCTGGTGGGCGAGACCTACGCAAATACACCCGCAGAGCTTGCGACAATGTACGGCAGTCACCACGACGAGCTGCAGTTGCCAATGGATACCCAGCTCGCCTTCATCGACAAGCTGGATGCCGCGGCCTTCCGCACACGCATCACCAATGCAGAGACAAAACTGAACGGCAACCAGCCACTCATTCTCTTTGATAATCATGACAACGTCCGTAGTTGGGACCGTTACAGTACCGGCGTCACGAATCCTCAGGACAAGGAAGCAATCGCTCGCGTCCTCGCTACCGTTCTGCTCACCACCCGTGCAGCGGCGCAGATGTACTACGGCCAGGAGCTTGGCATGGTTACCACGCCACCTACGCGCAAAGAAGATGTGAAGGATCCTATCGGGATCATCGGCTGGCCAGAGAACAAAGGCCGTGACGGCGAGCGCACGCCCATGCAATGGGATGCCAGGCACAATGCCGGATTCACAGTAGGCACACCGTGGCTACCCGTGCCCACCGCCAGCAATGCCAATGTTGCAGCGGAAGATACCAATCCGGATTCACTGCTGAACTGGTATCGCAAGCTGATCGCCCTGCGCCGCAGCAATCCGGCCCTGGCCAGCGGCAGCAATGTAATGCTGAATCACGATGCGCAAAATGCACTTGTCTGGGTGCGAAAACCCGTCAACCCAACACTGGAGCATCCAGCCGTCGTAATTGCCTGCAACCTCTCTGGTCAACCGGTAACCCTCGCGCTGAAGACCGAGATGAAGAGCAGCGGCATTCGTGGAAGCTTTATGCGCACGATCGCACGCACCGATCACGGCATGGGTCCAATGAACCTGGATGCCGTCCACCTGCCGCCCTATGGCGTCTACATCGGCGAAATTCGCTACTAGAGCATTAGTTCAGCGCTGGATTAGAGCCACTTAGCCGGTAACACCAAAGTTGCAGCCTGTTTCTCTTTGTGGGGATTCTATGCTCCGAATGCCGGAGCTACAGTTTCCTTATGGACCTGAAACTCCAGGACGCGCAACTGATGAAAGCAAGGATGGCAAAGATGCAGTCATCCCCACGCCCCATCAGCAATGCCCGCCGCCAGGCGCGCCTGCAAAAGCAGCTTGGAGTCGCACTCTTCCGCGACAGCCGTTTTGAGTTACTGCTACGCTATGCCTTGGTCTGGCTCGTGCTCATCGCCGTTATCGCCGGCATCGCAGAAGCATCTGCTTCGCACGACAAATACTATCCCTACAATCTGGATACACCGCGCAAGCTGCTCTAGTACAGAGCTCTACATCACTCGGCTGTGCTTGTAGCCTTCTGCCGTGAGTGCCGCCAGCAGGATTTCTACCTGTGCGCGCCCTCGAGTCTCCATCGTAATATCAATCACCGTGTCACCCAAATTCACACCGTAGTACGCGCGATTATGTAGCGTATCCACGATGTTTGCGCCATGGTCCGCGATCAGCCGCGAAAGGTCCGCTAGTGCACCAGGCTTATCCAGCAGATAAATCCGCAGCCGGATCATGCGCCAATCCTGTACCAGTCCGCGCTCAATGATGCGCGAAAGCAGCGTCACATCAATGTTACCGCCGCCCACCAGCACGCCGGTGTGCTTTCCTTGCAGAGACGTCTTCTGCTGCAACAACGCAGCCAGCCCGGCGGCGCCAGCGCCTTCAGCCAGCGTCTTCTCGCGCTCCAGCAACACCAGAATCGCACCCGCAATCTCGTCCTCGTCGACGGTCACAATCTCATCGACATACTTCTCCACCAGCGGCAGTGTGATGTCGCCAGCGCGGCGCACCGCAATGCCATCCGCAATCGTAGTTGCTGCGTCGATCGTGACCGGATGATGCGCAGCTTCGGCTGCAATCATCGATGGCAGACGCGATGTCTGCACGCCCACTATGCGGATATTCGGATTCGTCTCCTTGATGGCGCAGCCAATGCCGGAGATAAGTCCACCACCACCAATCGGCACCACCACGGCTTCAAGCTCCGGTACCTGCTCCATCATCTCCAGACCAATGGTCCCCTGCCCGGCGATCACCGTTAGGTCATCGAAGGGATGAATGAAGGTCATGCCCTCTGCCTCGCAAATACGCAGTGCCTCATCGCAGGCAGCGTCATAGTTTGCGCCATGCAGAATCACCTCTGCGCCAAACTCTTTCGTCGCCGAGACCTTCACCAGCGGTGTAGTCAGCGGCATCACGATCACCGAGCGGATGCCGTGTACCGTGGCATGATGCGCCACGCCCTGCGCATGATTACCCGCGCTGGCCGCCACCACGCCCCGCTTCTTCTGGTCGGGCGTGAGTTGCAGAATCTTGTTCAGCGCCCCGCGCTCCTTGAACGCGCCCGTCATCTGCAGGTTGTCGAGCTTGAGATAAACCTGTTGTCCGGTCAGCTTGGAGAGCATCTCCGAGTGCGGACACGGCGAAAGATAGATCGATTTGCGAATGCGTTCGCGTGCCTGCTGTACGTCCTGCAATGTCAGTGTTGCGATTGTATTAGCCATAATTTTTGTTTGGATACTACCCAATGCTCCTATCAATCCTTCCGCGATGTGCCAGCCCGAAAGCGGTTCGCCCGCAAAAATTCTTCACGCAATTCCGGCGTCTTCAGGTTCTCCCGCAGATGCGCCAGCCGCTGTTCCAGTGCGAGCAGCGTATCCGCCAGCGGCACGGTATTGCTCATCGCCACATCGCGCCACATGCTGTACGGGCTCGCGCCCAGCCGTGTCATCTCGCGCAGTGCACGGCCGCCAATAGCGCGCATATCCTCCGCGTCGCCAAACTCATCTTCCAGCAGCGCCGAGAGCGCCGTAGAAACCATCTGCGGCAGGTGACTCACCCACGCGCAAAGCACATCATGCCGCGCCGCATCCAGGTCCATCGTGCGGCAGCCAAAATTGGCGACCATGCTGCGCCACTCCTGTTCCATGGGCGTCTGCACATCGCTCGCCGGCGTAAAGAGCCACATCGCATTCTGAAAAAGTGCAGCCTCGCCCAACGCAGCACCGCCAGATTCCTTACCCGCCATCGGATGACCCGGCAGAAACGCAGCGCCACCGCCACCAAAATGCTCTATTGCCGCCTTTGTAATCTCCAGCTTCGTGCTGCCTGTGTCCGTTACTAACTGGCCCCGCTTCATCACGCGCGCAAGCTTCGGCATCCAGTCCAGAATCGCGAAAACCGGCACTGCAAGCACCACGACATCAGAGCTTGCCGCAGCAATCAGCGTTGCGACCTCATCCTGCAGCACTTCGCTGACAGCATCCATGCGCAATGCCGTTTTTGACTCCGCCGCAGCGGCATCGTAGCCCAGCACTTCTGGATTGATACGCGAAGCGTCGTCCGCCGTGCGCGTAGCCTCACGCAACGCGAGGCCCACCGATGTTCCGATGAGCCCCGTGCCGATGATCGTGATGCGCTGTATCAATACAGCCTCTTTCATTGTTATTGCGCAGAGCGTGTTTCGCCGTGCGCTGTATCTTACGCCACCGTGCGATCAACCGCCTGTGCTACCAGCCGTAACTTGCCCATAAGCTTTTGCAACTGCTCCGGGAACAACGACTGCGCACCGTCCGACATCGCCTTGTCAGGATTCGGATGCATCTCCATCAGAAGACCATCTGCACCCGCAGCCACCGACGCCAGCGCCAGGGGAGCCACCATATCGCGGCGTCCCACACCATGCGATGGATCTGCCACAACCGGCAGATGCGTTAGCTTCTTCAGCACTGGAATAGCCGAAATATCCATCGTGTTGCGCGTGTATGTCTCAAAGGTTCGAATGCCGCGCTCGCAGAGAATCAGGTCATAGTTGCCGCCAGCCAGGATGTACTCCGCCGAGAGCAGGACCTCTTCGATCGTCGCCGCAATGCCGCGCTTCATCAGCACCGGTGTTCGCGCGTTACCGAGTTCACGCAGCAGGTTGAAATTCTGCATGTTGCGTGCGCCGACCTGGAAGCAATCGATGTAAGGCAGCATCAGTTCGATCTGCGAGATCTCCATCACCTCCGTAATGACGAGCAGCCCGGTCTGGTCCGCCACTTCGCGCAGCAGCTTCAGCCCCTCAAGCCCCATACCCTGGAAAGAGTACGGCGAGCTGCGCGGCTTGAATGCGCCACCACGCAAAAACTGTGCACCCGTTGCGGCGACCTGCTTGGCCGCAGTCAGGATCTGGTCACGCGATTCCACCGAGCACGGCCCCGCCATCACCACCACGTTATTACCGCCGACAATCACACCGTTCTTGAAGGTCACCGTAGTGCCTTCGGGGCGGAAATTGCGCCCAGCCAGCTTGTAGGGCGACGAGATACGGTGCGCCTCGTGCACGCCAGAGAGGACCTGAAACTCTGCGACATCAAAGTGCGACGGCGTACCCACGCCAGCCAGGATCGTCTGCTCGGCTCCGGTTGTGCGGTGGACGTTAAAACCCAGCTCCACCATGCGTTCAATTACGTTCTGGATATCTTCTTCGGTTGCTACACTCTGCATTGCAACAATCATTTGCTTTCCTGTCCTTGGCGTCTCGCCCTCGTGGCGGAATTTTTCTTGCGCTGAAAACTACTTTTCTGCTCGTTGCAGTGCCCGCATCACGTCAATAATGCGTTCATAGATGTCCTGCAGGTGATCGTTGGGCAGGGGACCCGGGTTTACGGCGAGCACGTGTTCAAACACAGCTCTCTCGCGCCCGGGTTCGTAAATCGCCAGCGCAGCTTTCTGCTTGAGTTTGCCGATCTCAAGCGCAGCCTTCGTCCGCTCGTTGAGCAGATAGACCAACTGCTCATCCACCGCATCGATCTTGCTTCGCCAGTCCTCAATATCCATCGTTCAACCTCGTGTGCCCGCACATCACGGCCAGATCGCCGTCCTGCTGTCTTCTGCGCTGTATGCGTGTAGTCCATGATACCGTTTTAGCCCTGCAACCCTGCAATGAACTCGCCCACGGCCTTTGCTGCATCCTGCGGTTCTGAACGCTCAATCAGCGCCACCAACGCACTTCCAATTACCGCTGCATCGGCAAACTTGCCCACCGCCCGCACATGCTCCGCGTTGCTGATGCCAAACCCCACCGCCACCGGCAGCGTGGTGAACTGCCGCAGCC
>DASWOP010000124.1:0-5539 GCA_036404255.1 Acidobacteriaceae bacterium
AGGCGAACAAGCATCCGGCTTTGAGCGGAGAGATTGATGAAAACAAAGGAGAAATACCGTGGCAGATGATGTAAATCGGACGAAAGCAGTCGAACTGGCAATGGCTCAGATCGAGAAGCAGTTTGGCAAAGGCTCCATCATGCGTTTGGGGTCGAAAGAGGCCATTGTGCCGATCGCTGTCATCTCGACCGGGTCGATCTCCTTTGACGCCGCGCTGGGTGTGGGTGGAGTGCCGCGGGGACGCGTGATTGAGATCTTTGGACCGGAATCTTCGGGTAAGACCACAATTACGCTGCAGATCATTGCCGAGGCGCAGAAGTCTGGCGGGCTGGCCGCGTTTGTGGATGCTGAGCACGCGCTGGACCCGGCGTACGCGCGGAAGCTGGGCGTGGACATCGACAATTTGCTGATCTCGCAGCCGGACTATGGTGAGCAGGCGCTGGAGATTACCGAGGCGCTGGTGCGGTCGGGCGCGATTGACGTGCTGGTGGTAGATTCGGTTGCCGCGCTGGTGCCGAAGGCGGAACTGGACGGCGAGATGGGCGATTCGCACATGGGATTGCAGGCGCGGCTGATGAGCCAGGCGCTGCGGAAGCTGACGGGTACGGTATCGAAGTCGCGCACCAGCTTGATTTTCATCAATCAGATTCGCGAGAAGATTGGCGTGATGTTTGGCAATCCGGAGACGACCACGGGCGGTAAGGCGCTGAAGTTCTATTCGTCGGTGCGTATCGATATCCGGCGCATTGGAGCGGTGAAGGACGGCGATGTGGTGGTCGGTTCGCGGACCAAGGTGAAGATTGTGAAGAACAAGGTGGCGGCGCCGTTCCGCGATGCTGAGTTCGACATTCTGTACGGCGAGGGTATTTCGCGTGAGGGCGATGTGCTGGACCTGGCGGTGGCGAACAACATCGTGGAGAAGTCTGGCGCCTGGTACAGCTATTCGGGAGAACGGCTGGGCCAGGGGCGCGAGAGCGTTCGCGGCATGCTGAAAGAGAATAAGGAAGTGTATGGCCGCATCAACGCGGAACTGCGCAAGAAGCTTGGCATTGACGGCAGCGTGAAGGCAGAGGTGCCCGAGGTTCCGGCGGGCGGCGAAGCGGAAGCGGTTGCGGTGGTGAAGGGCAAAAAGTCCTAGCCGGACGGGCGGAAGCGCACTTCGTGCGCAAAGACTAAAGGCGGTCGTCGCTTTGCGACGATTCCCACACATCGGTGCTGCGCGCACGGCGAAAATAAAAAGTGCTGCGATGTATGGGGCACCCACCTTCGGCTCTTGGTGTAGAGGTTCGCCGTCTCCCGGGGGCTTTTACTGGGGCATAGGCACCTGATCCCGGGTCTCAGAAGCGAGACCCGGGGCACCCGCTTTAGTGGCTTCGGAAATGGGAATGGCCGCGAGAGATTAGTCTCTCGCGGCCATTCTTCTATGGGGTATCTTCGGGCCATTGCCGGGCACCGTGCTGGATGGCGAGAATTTGGGCTTCCTTATTTTTTATGCGGTAGACGATCAGATAAGGGGTGCCGGGAATGGCTAATTCGCGTGTGCCCTGCACCCTGCCCATTCGACCGACCTGCGGGTGACGGGCGAGTAAGGGGGCGGTCGCTTGAATCCGCTGGACGACACGCCTGGCTGCGGCCTTGCTGTCGGATGCGATGTAGGTGTGGATTTCAACGAGATGCCGCTGGGCGCGGGCGAGCCAGCGTACCTTCACCGGAGCAGCCGCTTGAAGGTGGAGGCAATCTCCTGTTCGGAGACAAAGTCGCCAGCATCTGCTTCCTTGATGGCGACGCGAATCTCTTCCATCTGCCAGCGCTGGAGTTCGATGTAGTTGGCGATGGCCTCATTCACCAGATCCGTACGCGTGCGGCGCTGGGCTTTGGCCAGAGCGTCGAGATCGCGGATGCTCTTTGCTTCGGTGCGGAGATTGATCGTGTTCGTCGCCATGATTTTATTGTAATACAACGTAATACATTGGAATACGTACCACCACAGTTTGACGCAAAATGGCCGCGAGAGATGGGTTTTCTCGCGGCCGTTTTGGGTTAGCTGATGAAGGGGGCGCCGAGGGGGATGACGGTGCGCCTGGCGGTGGCGTTCAGTACTTCGATGAAGGCGACCAGGAGGGCATCGATGCCGGTGAGCAGGCCGAAGATGCCGCCGAGGTGGCCGGTGGGGTGTCCGAAGTCGGCCGCGGCGAGGAGGAAGAAGGTGATCCAGAGCAGAAAGAAGATGCTCCAGACGGCTTTGCTGGTGCGGAAGGCGACGATCCACATGAGGAAGGTGAAGAGGCCCCAGGCGAGCAGGACGACAGCGACGGCGGAGGCGGGTGGGGCTTTGAGCCAGCCGTTGCCTAGCGTCCACTGGAGGAGGGCGAACCACCACCAGAAGGTGCCGTAGGAGACGAATGCGACCAGGCCGAAGGTGTTGCCGGTGCGGAATTCGAGGACGCCGGCGAGGATCTGGGCGAGGCCACCGTAGGCGAAGGCCAGGGGGACGACGACGGCGATGGCCTCGTGAGGTAGGAGGCCGGCGTTGATGGCGCTGAGGACGATGGTGGTGAGACCGAAGGCGGCGAGGCCAAGGGGGCCGGGGTTGGCGAGCGGGGAGGGGGAAGTGTCCGACATGCGTGCTGTCTCCTTGCAGGATGAGGTGCTGCCGATGCGAGCGGGAGGCGCGGGAATCGGCGCCGACCATCTTACGCAAGGGAGGATAGGGTTGTGCATGAATTTTTGGGACGGGGTATTTGCCTGCGCGAGGAGGCGGGCCGTATCCTGAGGATTATGAACCTGGTAAAAGCCATCTACCCCGGAACATTTGATCCGCTCACGAATGGGCATCTGGACCTGATTGCACGCGGAGCGAAGATTTTTGACCATCTGGTGGTGGCGATTTTGCGGAATGAGTCGAAGAACCCGCTGTTTTCTGTTGAGGAACGGGTGGAGATGATCCGGGAGTCGACCAAGGCGTTCCCGAACGTGTCGGTGGCGACGTTTGACGGGCTGCTGGTGGATTTTGCGCGGCAGGAGAAGGCGGGGGCGCTGATTCGGGGCATTCGGGCGATCAGCGACTACGAGTACGAACTGCAGATGGCGCTGATGAACCGGCGGCTTTCGGCCGATCTGGAGACGGTTTTCATGACTCCGGCGGAGAAGTACAGCTACGTGAGCTCACGGATGATCAAGAATGTGTTCCGGCTGGGTGGGTCGATTGATGGGCTGGTGCCTCCGCTGGTGGCTGAACGGCTGGCGGCGCGGGTGGCGAAGGAAGCTAACGTCAAGAACCAGACGGAGATTCAGTAGGCAGCGAGTACAGCGGGAGGCGAGTTTTCCGCTCGCGGAGGCGGCTTCCGGTGGTTGCAGCGGCAAAAGCTGCGTTGTAGGGGCTTACGGGCGGGCTTTGTGAGCGGGGCACTTTATCTGGGCGGGTAAATCTGAGAAACTAGATGTATGAGCACACCAGTCGCTACACCCGCAGCTGTGGCCGCACCGGCCTCGAAGAAGATATTTTCAGATCGCATCAACCGCATTGAAGTGTCGGCCACGATGGCCATTACCGCGAATGCGCTTGCACTGAAGGCGAAGGGCATCGACCTGGCGGACTTTGGCGCCGGCGAGCCCCACTTCGCTACGCCTGCCCATATCAAGAAGGCGGCGATTGACGCGATTGAAGCGAACTTCACGCGCTACACGGCGGTCTCGGGCATTCCCGAGGTTCGCAAGGCGGTTGTGGAGCGGCATGCCGCGGACTTCGGCTCCAGCTATGCGCCGGAAGAGTGCGTGTTTACTACGGGCGGCAAACTGGCGCTGTTCAACGTGGTGCAGGTGCTGGTGGACCACGGCGACGAGGTGATTCTGCCGGTGCCGTATTGGGTGAGCTTCAAGGACATCATTCAGTATGCGGGCGGCAAGGTGGTCTTCGTGGAGAGCGATGAGCGCGAGAACTTCCGCATCACCGCGAAGATGATTGAGGCGGCGATTACGCCGAAGACGAAGGCGATCATTCTGAATTCGCCGTCTAACCCGTCGGGCGCGGTGATTGCGCCGGCGGACCTGGAGGCGATTGTGCGGCTGGCGCACAGCAAGGGCATCTACCTGTTGCTGGACGAGTGTTATGCATACCTGCAGTACACGGGCACGCCAATCTCTGGTGGCTCGTTCACGGATTGCAAGGAACACGTGATCGTGCTGGGTTCGCTCTCCAAGACGTATGCGATGACGGGCTGGCGCGCGGGATTTGCGCTGGGACCGAAGGCGATCATTGGCGCGATGGGCAAACTGCAGTCGCAATCCACTTCGAATGCGGCGAGCATGGTGCAGAAGGCTTCGGTAGCCGCGCTGACGGCATCGCAGGATTGCGTGGCGGAGATGCGGGCAAACTTTCTGACGCTGCGCGACCGGATTCTGGCAGGGCTGAAGACGATTCCGGGTGTGACGTGCACGGTGCCGGAGGGGGCGTTCTATGTGTACCCGAACGTGTCGAGCTTCTTTGGGAAGGGCGGCGTGACCAGCGCAGCGGATGTGGCTTCGCGGCTGCTAAGCGAGGCGCATGTGGTGTGCGTGCCGGGTGAGGCGTTCGGAACGACGGACCATATCCGGCTTTCGTATGCGGCTGCGCCTGAAGTTGTGGACAAGGGCATTGCCCGGATGAAGGAATTCTTCGGGAAACTGGCGTAATCTGGATTGACGCACGGGCTGTAGCGGATGCTGCAGCCCGTTTTGCGTTTAGTATGCAAGTATCTTGAATAAAAATTCCCCCAACTCGATTGTGTTTGCGCCGGTGATTCTGGCCGGTGGCAGTGGAACGCGTTTCTGGCCTCGCAGCAGGCGGGCGCGAGCCAAACAGGTGCTGGTGCTGGACGGCGAGCGTTCGATGATCCAGCAAACAGTGGACCGGATGGGGTCGCTCGCCAAACCAGAGGACGTATGGATTATCACGAACGAGCTTTTGCGCGAGACCATCGCCGGGCAGCTTCCTGAACTGAATTCAGAACATATTGTGAGTGAGCCGGTGGCGCGGAATACGGCTCCGGCGTGTGCGCTGGCGGCGTTTCTGCTGGAACCCACGGAGCCGGAGACGGTGATTGGAATCTTCCCGTCAGACCAGGTGGTGCAGAACAACGCACGGTTTGCCGAGGTACTGCAGGTTGCCATCAAGGTGGCGGCGGCGGGAGAAAACATTGTGGTGCTGGGCGTGCCCCCGACGCGGCCGGAGACGGGCTACGGCTATATCGAACTGGGCGAGACGGTGACGGACGACGGCAATATTCCCGTGTTCAGCGTACGCCGTTTTACCGAGAAGCCGGACCTGGCGCAGGCAGAGAAGTTTCTGGCAGCAGGGAATTACGAGTGGAACAGCGGCGTGTTTTTGTGGACCGCGCGCACGCTGGCGAATGCGATCCGAAAATATGCGCCGGGCATGGTGGCTCCACTGGAGACGATTGCGAAGGCGTATGGCACGCCGGAGTTTGAGCGTGTGTTTGCCGAAGAGTATGGCAAGTGCGAGTCCATCAGCGTGGATTATGCCGTGCTGGAACCGGCGTCG
>DASWOP010000125.1:0-1822 GCA_036404255.1 Acidobacteriaceae bacterium
GCCCAGGTGGTGGCCTGACGGCTGAGTTGCTGATAGAGCGTGACCTGCGCGGGGTGCAGGGCGTTGGCGGCGCCGAAGCTGGGCGTCAGCGCGGCGGTGGTGCTGTGGAGTGCATTCTGGAACTGCGTGCCGGATTGGGGGACGGAGTTAATGATGTCGTTCTGGTGGGCGGCGGTGCGGCGGGTGAGCAGGGTGGAGGCCACGGAGATGCCGATGGAGCCGCCAACGTTGCGCATAAGGTTGAAGAGGCCGCTGGCGTTGCCGATCTGGTCATTGCGCAGGGTACCGTAGGCCTGCGTGGTGATGGGCACAAAGATGAAGCTGAGCGCGAAGCCGGTGATGAGGATTGGGATGAGGAGTGTGGTGGGCGACACGTCTGTGGTGAGGTTGCCGAAGTAGAGCGTGGTGAGGCCGAAGGTGAAGAAGCCGAAGGTGAGCAGGTAGCGGGGATCGGCGCGGTTGGAGAGATAGCCGATGACGGGCATGCCGCAGATGGCACCGATGCCTCGGGGCGCGACGACGAGACCGGCGGTGAAGGCGGTGTAGCCAAGCAGCTCCTGATAGAAGAGCGGGAGCATGGTGACGGTGGAGTAGATGCCGATGCCGAAACAGAAGATCAGCAGGCAGCCGATGCCGAAGTTGCGGTTCTTGAGCACGCGCAGGTTGACCAGCGCGGTGGGCGAGCGCCAGCAGTGGATGAGAAACCAGACGAGCGCGGTGACAAGGAAGAAGACGGCCCAGCGGACCCAGAGGGCGCCGAACCAATCGTCTTCCTGGCCCTTGTCCAGGACGATCTGGAGGAGGCCGGACCAGACGATGAGCAGGCCGAAGCCGATGTTATCGAATGGGGCGACTTTGGCTTTCTTGATGTACGGCGGATCGTGCACGAAGGCGTTGATCATGTACATGGCCAGCAGGCCGATGGGGATGTTGATGTAGAAGGCGTAGCGCCAGGAGTAGGTGTCTGTGAGCCAACCGCCGAGGGTGGGGCCGAGGACGGGCGCGACGACGACGCCGAAGGCGAAGACGGCCATGGCTGCTCCGCGCTGGCGGGGAGGGAAGGATTCCAACAGGATGGATTGGGAGAGCGGCTGCAAGGCACCGCCACCGGCTCCCTGCACGACGCGGGCGAGGAGCATGACGCCAAGGGTGGGAGCTGCTCCGCAGGCGAAGGAACTGGCGGTGAAGATGGCGACGCAGATGAGCAGGAAACGCTTGCGTCCGAAGCGGAGAGAGAACCAGTTGCTGGCCGGGAGAATGATGGCGTTGGCTACGAGGTAGCTGGTGAGGACCCAGGTGGCTTCGTCGGTGGTAGCGGAGAGGGAACCAGCGATGTAGGGGAGCGCGACGGAGGCGATAGCGGTGTCCAGCACCTCCATGAAGGTGGCGAGCATGACCGATGCCGCGATGAGCCAGGGATTGACGCCCTTGGTGACCTCGGCAGTATTGTCATTTGTGATGGCAGCGCTCGCCATGCTGGGGGAAGGGTCTCCGTTGGTGGAATGCGAATGTTGTTTGGATGCGGGTTGAAGGGGTAGCGACTCAAGGGATGGCCAAGTGTCCGGGCTGGTGAAGAGATTATGCGGTGCCTCGGGTCTCAGAAGCGAGACCCGAGGCACCCACTTCAGTGGGCGGGTCACCATTCACTTCTGTGGAGACGCGTGGAATGGTGCCCTTGCATAGGATTCGGCATCTTACGGAATGGATGAATCTAAGGCTATAGTCAAAGCATCAGATACATTGACAACAAGTCACTCACATTAGATACTGGGTGAGTCAAGAGATTAGAAGTTCACGCCGGATAACCGGTGGTGTAAAGAAA
>DASWOP010000126.1:0-9193 GCA_036404255.1 Acidobacteriaceae bacterium
GAGATTTGAGTCAGTATAGGTACGGGCTGTGCGAGAGGCCAAGGAATTGCAGCAGGAGGAACTATGAACTTCCCCGGAATTACGCGACGTGGATTTATGAAGGGCGGAGCGCTGGCACTGGTGGGTACGTCCGCCATTCCCAGCTTCCTGGAGCGCACTGTGCTGGCTGAGGTAACGACGGCAGCCGCTAACCGCAAGAAGCTGGTGGTGCTCTTCCAGCGTGGCGCGGCGGATGGGCTGAACATTGTGGTGCCGTACCAGGAGAAGAGCTACTACCAGATGCGCTCGTCCATCGCGATCAAGCCGGACCAGGTGCTGGATCTGAATGGCTTCTTCGGGCTGCATCCGTCGATGGCTGCGATGAAGCCGCTGTATGACCAGGGGCATCTGGCGATTGTTCACGCAGCGGGGTCGCCTTCGACTTCGCGGTCGCATTTTGACGCGCAGGATTACATGGAATCGGGCACGCCAGACCTGAAGATCACGCCGGATGGCTGGCTGAACCGGGCGATGCAGGCGGAGGATGTAGCCGCGGCACGCAAGGAGACGGCTTTCCGCGCGGTGGCGCTGGGTACGCAGGTTCCGCGGTCGCTACAGGGCAAGATTCCGGCGATTGCGGTGTCAAATGTGGCGGACTTTTCGGTGGGCGGGCGAGGCACGACGACTTCACCGATCAGCAACGCGTTTCAGGCGATGTACGACGAGAGCACGGATTCTCTACTGCATGGCACGGGGGACGAGACGTTTGAGGCGGTGAAGATGCTGAAGGCCGCCGATCCCGCCAAGTACCTGCCGCAGAACGGCGCGGTGTATCCCAATACGGCGTTTGGCAACAGCCTGAAGCAGATTGCGCAGTTGCTGAAGGCGAACCTTGGGGTGGAGGCTGCGTTCTCTGACATTGGCGGCTGGGATACCCATCAGAATCAAGGGAATGTGACAGGGCAGCTCGCCAACCGGTTGAAGGAATTCTCCGACACGATTGCTGCTTTCTGGGCGGATATGGGGAAGGATTCGGAGAATATTACGCTGGTTACGATGTCTGAATTTGGGCGCACGGCGCGGCAGAATGGGACCGGCGGAACCGACCATGGGCATGCGAATGTGATGTTTGTGCTGGGCGGCAGCGTGAAGGGCGGAAAGGTCTACGGCAAGTGGCCGGGGCTGGGGCCGGAGCAGTTGAACGAAGGCAGGGACCTGAAAGTGACTACGGACTTTCGTAATGTGCTGGGAGAGGCGGCTTACCGTACGCTGGGGGCAAAGAATCTGGAGATTGTCTTTCCGGGTGCGCAGGTGCAACCTCATAATTTCCTGAACTTTACTTAAGGAAACGGCGCACTCTGCCGATAAGAACCTTGCAGGAAAAACTTTTAGACATCAGGTTGCAACTTTTTACCTCCTAGTGATGTCTTATACAGTGTTCCAACTAACTTGCCGGTACTAGTTGTTCCTCATGTACCGGTGTCCAATAGCCGCAACACGAAACCCTCCCATGGATTACCGCAACACTAAAGGCCCCCAGAGTACCGGGGGCCTCTCTTCTGCCTGTGGGAAGGCATTGTTTTGCCCGTGTGAGCTTATGCGCATTTCACGGGGCCAAGACGGTGAATATGACGGGCTACACGGTGCTCAATGCAAGCCACGGGTGTTCGGGGTTCGGAAAGGCCTGCGGGAGACTGTTCTATGGAAAACCGATCTTGCGGTCCAGGGCGTAGGTGCCTCCGCCGATGAAGGCTACGGCGAGCGCCATGGCGATGAGCAGAAGGACGAGTTGCATGGCGTCAAAGCCTCCGTGGATAGCTACTTTGGCGAAGGCCACGATCATGTTGATTGCGATCAGGCAGGCGGCGGCCCGGGTGAGCAGGCCGATCAGGAGCAGGATGCCGCCCACAAACTCTACAAGCGCAGAGACATAGCCCAGCCAGTAGGGCATGCCGAGCGAGACAACGTAGTGGGCGAAGTGGTCCATGGCGTGGTTGGGGACGACTTTGGAGTAGCCGTGCCAGGTCATGCAGGCACCCAGGGCGACGCGGAGGATGAATGCACCGTTGCCGGGCAGGGCGGAACTGGAACTAGAGGAAGAACGGGCCATTGGCAGATTCTACTGGGGAAGCAGGGTGTGAGCCGGAAGATATTCGTCGAGGAAGCGACTGAGTGACTGGCTGCGCGCAGCGTCTGCTGCCTGGGGAGAGAGGCTGCCGAGATGGACGAGGAACTTGGGGCCGGCAATGCTGGCTAGCTGCTGAGCGGTGGGCGCGTGAGCACTGTCGTTGAGGAAGAGAAGCTTGGGAACGGTGAGCGACCTGAGCGGGGCGGCAATCTCAAAGCGCTGATGGAAGAGCAGGCCGACAGGAACGAGTGCGGCGCGGGGATCGCGGCGGACCTGAGCGATGAGGTCGAAGACCGGATCTTCAAAGAGAGCGACAGGAACGCGGGGATGCTCGGCCAGCAGTTCCAGTGCAAGTGCGGCGCCTACGCCTTCGCCGTAGACGATGACTTCGGTGGCGGGACTCTTGTTTGCCTGAGCGAGATACGTCCAGGCGGCTTCTGCGTCTTCGCGCATGCGCTGCTCGCTGGGATGCGGACCGGCGCTGAGGCCGAAGCCCCGGTAGTCGAAGGCGAAGATGTTCAGACCGAGGTCGTGGAGTTGCTGCAGGCGGGGCAGGGCGGCGGCAAAGGGGCCTTCTCCGCCGTGCAGGTAGAGCACGGTGACGTTGGCGTAGCGCGAGTGCGTGGAGAGGGCAGGAATCCACCAGCCGTGAAGCTGGGGGGCGCCAGTCTCTGTGTAGTCAAAGCGGACATCCTGGTAGGGAAGCTGGGTGGTGGGAGTGGCGGCGGTCGCCGCTACGAGTGGATGCAGGGCGAATTGCCACTGGCCCTGGTAGAAGAGCAGGCAGAGCGTGATGTAGGCGCAGACCATGGACGCGCCCAGCAGGGTGGCAAGCATTTTGAGCAGCCAGTGGTGGTCCACAACCTGAAGTGCGGTGGCTGGGCGTTGCGGCTGAGGGGCTGTGGGCTTGCGGGGCATGGATGCATTCATCATAAATGCAGGAGTTAGGGGGCGGGCCGGGGAAGCGTGGCATCCTATTAGATGAGGCGGTAGTGCATGAACAAGAGTGGTGAGCACTGGGTAAGGGTGTGCGAGGCGGACGATGCGCCGGCTGAAGGCCAGTTGATGCGGGTGGAGATTGGGAACCGGCAGGTCTGCGTGGCCAATGTGGAGGGAGCGCTACGGGCGATGGATAACCTGTGTCCGCACCGGATGGGGCCGCTGGATGAGGGCTGGATCGAGAATGGCGAGGTCGTCTGCCCGTGGCATGGGTGGTGCTTCAACCCGGTGACGGGGGTGTGCAGTAACGCGACCGGAGCGGTGAGCGTGTACCCGGTAAAGGTGGAACGCGGCGCGGTTTTTGTTGCAATAGAGAACCCGCCGGAGCAACTGGTGCAAGTAGAAAATGCAAAGGTACCGAGTTGAGTTCGGCGACGCAATGACGGTCTGCCGCACAACTATTTTCCTCTATTATGGTTCTTACTGAGAGACGCCGGCTTCGCAGAAACCGAGTCACGAAGCTATATAGAGGAGAGTTTATGAAATTGAAACGCGCTATGTTTGCGATGTTCGCGCTGGTTGTGATGCTCGGTGTGTTTGCACCAGCCGCACAAGCACAGGGACACCACCATCACCGTCGCCACCACCACCGTCATTACTACCGGTAGACAGATTGCCGCAGCAAAAAGCCCACGCAGATGCGTGGGCTTTTTGCTTTAAGGCGATGGTGGTTAGACGGCGTAGTTGGCGATCTTCGCAAAGGATGCGGGATCGAGCGAAGCGCCGCCGACGAGTGCGCCGTCGATGTTGGCGCAGGCCATCAGCGTGGGGCAGTTGTCTGGCTTGACGCTGCCACCGTAGAGGATGCGGGTGGCATCGGCAACGTCTTTGCCAAGGGCGGTGGCGAGTTCGGCGCGGATGAGCTTGTGCGCATCTTCGGCGATCTCCGGGGTTGCGGTCTTGCCGGTGCCGATGGCCCAAACGGGCTCATAGGCGATGACGAGTTTGGCAGCGTCTGCCGCGGTGACGCCGGTGAGGGCGATGGAGACCTGGCGCTTGAGGACGTCGCCGGTCTTGCCGCTCTCGCGTTCGGCGAGCAGTTCGCCAACGCAGACGATGGGCGTGAGGCCCTGCTCGATGGCGGCCTTGAGCTTCAGGTTGACGGTCTCATCTGTCTCGTTGAAGTACTGGCGGCGCTCGGAGTGGCCGATGATGACGTAGTCCACGCCGATGTTCTTCAGCATGAGGGGTGAGGTTTCGCCGGTGAAGGCACCCTCTTTGTGAAAGTCCATGGTCTGCGCGGAGGCGGAGACGTTGGAGCCCTTGAGGGCGGCATGAAGCTGCGTGAGCCAGATGGTGGGCGGCGCGAGCACGATCTCATCACGCTTGTTCGAGGCGACGAGGGGCAGGAACGCGGTGGCGAAGGCGGTGACCTCTTCGGAGGTCTTGTACATCTTCCAATTTGCGGCGATAAGTTTTTTACGCATGTGTTTATTCTAGCCAGCTTCTCACATGTTGAAATGTGACGGGAGACACATTATTGGAAGGATTGTAGGAATCTCCGGGGCTAAAGCCCGGTTTAATCCATGCAGCTTGCCGTGCAGGCTGAAGCCTGCACTCCCCCGGCTGAAGCCGGGGGCTTAATCCCAAAAAACAAAAGAAAACTATCTCAAGCAGAAGATGGGTTTACCGTGCATGCTGAGGCCGGGGGCTTAATCCCGAAAATCCAATCCGGAGGCTTAATCCCAAAATCCAAGCCGGGGGACTACCTTCAGCCTCGGGGACAAACCATTCGTGCAAAATGGTTTTAACCTCGGGCTATTGCAGGAGGTGGTGCGGGATCGGATCGAGGGCAAATCGCGCGGAGGAAAACGGGAAGGTGCGCGGCTCTTTGCATAGTTGGGAGCGGATGGGATTCTGTTCGATGTAGCTGACGTGACGGTGGTAGTCTTCGGCGTCCAGGACGCGATGGTTTGTGTAGCCCTTTTCCCAAACATCGGCTGCGCTTTTGAGTTTGAAGGAGAATCCGCCCTTGATGTATTGCGTGGCTTTTTCGAGAGAGATTTCTGGTGCTGGAGTGAGCAGCAGATGGAAGTGGTCGGGCATGACGACGAAAGCATGCAGTTGGATGCGGCTCTTTGCGCGATTCTCGCGAAGGACTTGCAGGAATAATTCAGCGTTGCGGTCGACTTGGAAGATTCTGCGGCGGGAGGCGGTTGTGCTGGTGATGAAATACGTGCGAATTTCTTGCGGCGCGAGCATACGGGGAATTGTATGGCAAGAGGCCCGGGGCTAAAGCCCAATTCTTTTGTTGTGGCTGTTTCCGTGGGGCTGAAGCCCCACTCCCCCCGGCTAAAGCCGGGGGCTTAATCCGGTTCGCGCGGGGCGCGAATGGGATATGTAGCGGTAGCTCAGTGGACGCGTTAGACGATAGTCAGAACTGTCGCTGATTGAGGTGTCAGGAATAAAGCCGAATGGTTCCAAGGCTTTTGCGAGTTCGGACGAATCAGCAATCCCAAAGACGCTGATATAGCGAAGATGTGGGTGAAGATCCGCAAGAGTGGGAAGTAATCCCAGTAGATTTTCAATTGATGAAAATACTGGAGATACTTTGAAAGTAGTAAGCGCTTCCTCTGGTTGCTACAAATCCTTTGCGATTTGCAGCAACTCAGGAGGAAGCGCATCATGTGCATTCTGCTCTGATGTCCACACGGGGCAACTCATTACGAGAGTGTCGAGGCTAACTGGACTGACGTTCGAACTGAATACAATCGCTACTCTTCTATTCACTTATTTATCCGTCAGGGCTTCGACGCCGGGGAGCTTTTTGCCTTCGAGGAATTCGAGCGATGCGCCGCCACCGGTGGAGATGTGGGTGATGCGGTCGGCTACGCCGGACTTCTTGACGGCGGAGACGGAATCACCACCACCGACGATGCTGATGGCATTCGTGTTATCCGCCACGGCGTGAGCGATCTGCATGGTGCCCTGCGCGAAGGCGGGCATTTCGAAGACGCCCATGGGGCCGTTCCAGACGATGGTGTGGGCTTCGGAGATCTCTTTCTTGAAGAGGTCGATGGACTTGGGGCCGATGTCAAGCGCCATCCACTCCGCAGGGAAGGGGCCGTCGCCTTCGAAGATCTGGGTCTTGGCGTCGGCGGCGAACTTGTCTGCCAGTTTGTGATCGACAGGAAGGAGGAAGCGGACGCCCTTGGCTGCGGCCTTGTCGAGCGCGGCCTTGGCGATGTCGAGCTTGTCGATCTCAACGAGCGACTTGCCGACGTCCTGGCCCTTGGCCTTCAGGAAGGTATAGGCCATGCCTCCGCCGATGATGATGGCGTCGACCTTGTCGAGCAGGTTGTCGATCACCTTGATCTTGTCGGAGACCTTGGCGCCGCCGATGATGGCGACGAAGGGCTTGTCAGGCTGGGTGAGCGCCTTGCCCATGTAGGTGAGTTCCTTCTCCATGAGCAGGCCGGCGGCGGATTGCGGGACGAAGTGGGTGATGCCTTCGGTGGAGGCGTGGGCGCGATGCGCGGAGCCGAAGGCGTCGTTGACGTAGATGTCGCAGAGGGCGGCGAGTTTTTTGGCGAAGGCGGGATCGTTGGCTTCCTCTTCGGCGTGGAAGCGGAGATTCTCAAGCAGCAGCGTCTGGCCGGATTCGAGATTGCGGGACATCTCCTCGGCAACTTCACCGACACAGTCGGGCGAGAAGGCGACGTTCTCGTCTGCGCCGACGATCTTGTCGAGGAGCTCGCGGAGGCGAGTGACGACGGGGCGCAGGCTCATCTTGGCGTTGGGCTTGCCCTTGGGGCGGCCGAGGTGCGAACAGAGAATGACCTTGGCTTTGCGGCGGAGAGCAAATTCAATGGTCGGCATGGTTTCGCGGATGCGGGTGTCGTCCGTGATCTCCTGTCCGTCTTCGGCAAGAGGCACGTTGAAATCGACGCGGATGAGAACGCGCTTGTTGGTGAGGTCGAGGTCGCGAATGGAGAGCTTTGACATTTGTGACTCCTGTGCTGTGTGCGCGCTGGGCGCGGTGCGAAGTTCGATTATCGTTGCGTAGACATTCTAGTCTGAGATGTAGGCATCCGCTTCAATCTCTACGCGCCATTTTGGGTTGAGCAGGGAGGCGATGACCATGGTGGAGGCAGGGCGGATGACGCCGAATACCTCGCCGTGGGCGCGGCCGATCTCTTCCCAGTCTTCAGCGTGGGCGAGAAACATGCGCGTGCGTACGACCTGATCGAAGCTGGCGCCGGCTTTGGCGAGCGCTGCCTGGATGAGGCCGAGAACGACGCGGGTCTGCTCGGCCGGGGAGCTTTCTTCAGCGCCGACGGGGCCGGTGCCGGAGACATGCACGTAGTTGCCCACGCGAACGGCGCGCGAGAAACCGATGATGGGTTCGAAGGGGGAGGTGCCGGGAATGTTGATGCGGTCGGACATGGCCGTTCCTTGTGCACTGTGCTACAGCGCGCGAGAAGCAGATTCTTCGCTGCGCTCAGAATGACAGGATCAAACTGTGGGCAGAAAAAACGGAGATGCTAGATAGCATCTCCGTTTTTGTGCCGTTTACAAATTACAGGCCCTTCGCGACGAGGAACAGGATGAGATCCTTGACGCGGTTGGAATAGCCCCACTCATTGTCATACCAGCTGATGATCTTGGCAGAGTTGCCGAGAACCTTGGTCAGCTTGCTGTCAAAGATGGAGGAGTTCGGGTTGCCCTTGAAGTCGCTGGAGACCAGTTCCTCTTCCGTATAGGCGAGGATGTTCTTCATGGGGCCTTCAGCGGCTGCCTTGATGGCGGCGTTGATGGTTGCCACGGTGATCGGCTTCTCGGCGACGAAGGTGAGATCGACGACGGAGACGTTCGGTGTGGGGACGCGGATGGCGAAGCCGTCCAGCTTGCCGGCCATCTCGGGGATCACGAGCTTCAGGGCCTTGGCTGCGCCGGTGGAGGTCGGGATCATGGAGAGAGCAGCGGCGCGTGCGCGGCGCAGATCCTTGTGCGGCGTATCCAGAATGACCTGATCGTTGGTGTAGCTGTGGATCGTGGTCATGATGCCGGAGACGATGCCGAAGGTATCGTTGAGAACCTTCACGACGGGCGCGAGGCAGTTGGTGGTGCAGGATGCGTTGGAGATGACGTTGTGCTTGGCAGCGTCATACTTGTCATCGTTCACACCGAGGACGATGGTGAGGTCCTCGTTGCTGGCCGGAGCCGAGATGATGACCTTCTTGACGGTGCTGCCGAGGTGAGCCTTGGCCTTGGTGGCATCGGTGAAGAAGCCGGTGGACTCGACGACGATCTGTGCGCCGACAGAGGCCCAATCCAGCTTGGAGGGGTCACGCTCTGCGAAGACCTTGATCTTCTTACCATCTACTGAGATGAAGTCATCACCATATGAGATGTCGTTCTTGAGATTTCCGAGAATCGAGTCATACTTGAGTAGATGGGCCAGGGTGGCCGGTGTGGTCAAATCGTTGACTGCGACAAACTCAATGTCTTTGTTGCCGAGCGCTGTGCGAAATACGTTACGGCCGATGCGGCCGAATCCGTTGATACCTACTTTGACTGACATGTTGCCGAACTCCTCGTGATTTTTTGATTCCGGGCGTAAATGATGAAGCCAAAATTACGCTACACAGAAAGCCGGACCGTGGGGAATTCAGAAGACCAGCCTGTAGCGGATGCTACCACTCTGGCAAGTGGGGAGCAAATTCCCTCGAAATACTGAGGTTTTTGTGTATTTTGGAAGTACAGATGCCGCGGTCCTGAGCACAGGCCGGATATGGCAGGACCGGGCCGTTTTGCGCAGGATCATCCAGCAAAGGCCGATATCGAACAGGTACACTACGAGTATGCTGATTGAGAGGAAGTTCTTGAGCGCTATGCCACGGGTTGTGGACAATAGAAGCGAAGTTGAATAACTTCGATCGCGCAAGGATCTTTCAACAGAATGATTTGCAGCGGAAGTTGTGAAGAAGGGAATACATACGGTCGCTGATCTGCTGTAGAAGTTGCACCAGATTGCGGGCAGCGTACACCGTGTGTTACAAACCGAACTATGCGCGAATGGATGCGCGAAAAAATGAGACGACGCACTAAGCGTGGACCGAACAATTCGGAGTCCACAGGAAAAAT
>DASWOP010000127.1:0-30485 GCA_036404255.1 Acidobacteriaceae bacterium
GACCTTGCTGGCGCTCCTGGACGCCTACATCGAGCAACTCAAGCAATACCAGAAACTCAACCCGGCTTCTTCAGCTGACGCTTGAATCCACCAACCAAAAACAAACCCCACCAAAAATGATGGGGTTCGTCAACAGTCTGAGGCGAGCCATCTGGCTCGCCTCTTCTTGTACTACGGGTTGATTTAGCGCTTCGGTCCGAAGAAGGCGACCACGCCGAACTCTACAGTTGATTGGCCCTTCACGAGATTGGAAGTGGCATAGTTCGCTCCCTTGTGGAAGATCGCATTGTCTGCGCCATCGCGGCGGTACTCAAGGCGTGCCAGCAGTCCGGCTGCCATCTTGTACTCACCTGTAATGGTGAACTCATTCAGACCGGCTTTGATTGCGCTGCCGCCGATCTGACCCTGCGTGATAGCGCCAGACTCATCCGCAAGGTACTCGTAGCGGCCAGAGAATGCGACCGTCCCAGTTGCCTGGTAACGGGCCTCTGCTGCGATGCCCTGCTGGTGAATCAGGTTCGTCGTCGAGTAGGTCCCATCGGGATTGATCGCTGCGTTCCGGTTCTGCAGGTAGTCGTAGTTGAGGTAGCCGCTCAGTTTTGCAGTCGGCGTCAGTGTCAGGGTGGTGTCGATCAAGTTACGGAAGCCCTTGCTGGTGTTGCTGTTCTCCGGTCCAACGTAGTAGTTCAGGTACCACGCGTACTTCGCCTTGGTATACACGTTGGTCAGACCAAAGGTCTTGCCTGAGTTGTTGTCAGAGACATTGTTCCAGCCGTTCACGATCTGAACGCCGAACGTATCCGCCTTCGTCACGGGCATCGAAGTGCGCAGACCCATGTGGTAGTAGGGAAGCATCTGGACAAACAGGAGCGAACGGGAGTAGTTCGGGTTATTCATCGTTTCGATCACTTCGGCGCCTGCCGAGGTCACGAACTCACCGAAATCAGCCTCGAAGCCCTTGCCCTTGGTCGGCTTCCATGCAACGTATGCCTGCTCCAGGTGGATATCATTGCCGGAATCGCATACGCCGGTGCTGGTACCGATGCAGCTCGTCACGCCGAGTCCAAAATTCGAGAATGCCTTACCAAAGCCCAGGTCCACCTGGAAGCCGACTGGGTCAGGCGAGTGCGCCATCGACAACTTGATCATGTTCAGGCTGAAGGAATTCGCGTCGAAATCAAAGTTGCGCAGCTGGTTCGTCGCCGGGCTCGGATGATTGGCGTTGAAGCTGTAGTAGCCGTCCACCAAACCGCTGAAATCGATCGGGCCAACGCTCCATGTAGGTGCTGCTGCCGGTGCCGGTGCTGCTGCCGCCGGAGTGGCTGCGTCCTGCGCTGGGGCATCTGCCGTTGCTGCCGTGTCTGCGCTGGTTGAAGCTGTTGTGACCGCAGTGGCGGTGGTGGTGGCGGCACGCAATGTGGCTGCGTGGAAGGTTGTACAGAGCGCGAACGCGGAGAGGGCTACGTACTTCTGTGCCTTTTGGAAAGCTGGCATGATTCAGGTCCTTTCAAGTAACCGTTCAATCACTGGCGGGGATTCGGCCGCTAGGCCGTTACTACGCGGTTGTCTCCCTATATGAATTCTGGGTAAACAACCGGCTGCAAATTCGTGGCTTGCACTTTGTATACACGGTGCGAAGTCGGTTCTCTCGCAAATCAACGCAACTAATGGTTGATATCAAGAAAACTGATTGACAGGTGTTTTCAAACCGCGATTTTTCCGCGAAGATTGGTCGATAAGTTGAATAATTTCAAGTAGATGTGAAATTTTAGCACGCTACGTTTCTGCATTTGCCTATGCGCTGTTTTTCCTGAAATAAGGGAAAAATCATCTCATGCCGTCGCTGGCCTGCAGGAATTCTTATAACGCTTATAAAAGTTGTCTCTTTTGGTCTATCGGGGAAGTTGACGATGTAGGGTACAGCTACCACGCAGAGATTCTTCAATCGGTCGGAGTGCTTATGCCCGGCTTTGACTATTTTGAAATGGCATAGGTCGTTCGCGCCTTATGCCGCCAAATCTCAATTCTATAAAGATCAAGGAGCTACCCGCATGACTCCCGCATTTCCTTCAGGAACAAGAATGTCATTGTCGCAAAAAATCTCGAGGCTTGGTCATCGCCTGCAGCAACCCCAGTGGCGTCGTTATGCCTATCTGCTCGCGGCTGGCAAGGCCGTTGGTATCGCTGGCGTACTGGCCATCATCCTCTTCGCCAAGCACGTCTTCTTCACCAACGTGCTGGCTGCGGATGCAACTCCTGCGAATCCTCTCTACGTCAACCCGATCAACACTGCCTGGACGCTGGTTGCTGCCTTCCTCGTCTTCGGCATGCAGGTCGGCTTCACCATGCTGGAAGCAGGCTTCTGTCGCTCCCGCGAAACGGTCAACGTGCTGATGGAATGTATCGTTGACACTTGTCTTTGCGGCCTGCTCTTCTACGCCATCGGCTTTGCCTTCATGTTCTCCCATGGCAACGGCTTCATCGGCTACCACTGGTTCTTCCTGCAGAACATTCCCGAGACCTACGAGGGTTCCGGCGTCGCTTTCCTGGCCTTCTGGCTCTTCCAGTTCGCCTTTGCCGATACCTGCTCCACCATCACCTCTGGCGCCATGATTGGCCGCACCGGCTTCGTCGGCGATCTGCTCTACTCCGTCGGCGTCTCCGGCTTCATCTATCCGATTATTGGTCACTGGGCATGGGGTCCGGATGGCTTCCTCGCAACCATGGGCTCTGCCGGCTACTTCCTGCCCAAGCTCGGCCTCGGCTTCCATGACTTCGCCGGTTCCACTGTCGTCCACACCATCGGCGGCATGGTCGCGCTGGCGGGTTCCATCATCCTCGGACCGCGTCTCGGCCGTACCTTCAAGCGCGATGGCGGCGGACCCATGCTCCCGCATGATCTCACCATCGCAGCCTCCGGCGGCCTGCTCCTGTGGTTTGGCTGGTACGGCTTCAACCCCGGTTCCACGCTCTCCGCGATGGACTTCATCGGGATTGGCCGCGTTGCAGCCAACACCACCCTGGCCGCTTGCTCTGCCGGCCTCACCGCAATGGCTGTCGCTTACATCCCATCCAAGAAGTGGGACGTCAGCTTCACCGTCAACGGCTTCCTTGCCGGCCTCGTAGCCATCACCTGCCCCTGCTACTGGGTCAGCCCTCTAGGCGCTATCATCCTCGGTGCTGTTGCCGGCGTGATCGTCTACCTTGGCGTTGAGCTGCTCGAATACCTCCGTATCGACGATCCCATCGGCGCTGTTCCGGTCCATGGCTTCTGCGGTATCTGGGGCACGTTGTCGCTCGGTTTCTTCGCTTGCGGCAAGTACGGCGCCACTGGGCCGCTTGCTGCGGATAACTCGGCCCCTCTTGCTGGTCTCTTCTATCACGGTGGTCTCACCGTGCTGAAGGCTCAGGTCATCGGTAGCGCCATCATCACCTTTGCTACATTCGCTGTAGCTCTGTTGCTCATGTGGCTGGTCAACCTGACTGGTACCCTGCGCGTCAGCAAAGAAGGCGAGCTCTACGGTCTGGATCTGCACGAGCATGGCATCGCTGCCTATCCGGAGTATGTGATCTCGTCGCTCGGTGCACCGGCTGGTGCTCCGGCAGAAACTGTAGGACGTTAGTCGCTTGCATCGTGTAATGTAGCCGGGGAGGTGACTCCCCGGTGCACCACCCACTTTATGGTCCACATAAGCGAGGTTAATGATGACGAAGATAGAAGCGATCGTAAGACCCAATATGTTTGACGCTGTGAAGGAGGCCCTGACCGAGATTGGCGTTGAAGGCATCACGGTCTCCGAAGCTCGCGGCCACGGTCGCCAGAAGGGCCACACTGAAACCTACCGCGGTCGTGAATACGAGGTCAGCCTGATCCCCAAGATCCGCCTGGAACTCGTCGTTGCAGACGCCCGCGTTGAAGAAATCGTTGAAGTGATCGTAAAGTCTGCTGGCACCGGCACCATCGGCGACGGCAAGATCTTCCTGTACAAGGTTGAAGACGCCATCCGCATTCGCAACCAGGAACGCGGCGAAACCGCTCTCTAAGCTTTTCTATCCATAATCACCCAGGCGCAGGCCGTGCGGTTTCCGCGCTGTCTGCGCCTGTTTGCATAGTTTTCCTGCTTTCCCACAGTCAATGCACTGTATAGAGGATTGGTTCCTGCCGATAACTCTCTCGGCGCGCATTCATCTGTATGTAAAACTAGTGAGAGATTATTCATGCAGCTTGTCTCATAGAGCTCACGTCTTGCAGCACACTCTCTTGTACGATCAATCAGAAACCACGTCCAGAATGTCCCTCATCATTCTGGACATCATAGGGGTACCTTTTGCTCAGAGCTAATTTCTCCGTGGCCTTGGCCAATGTCTGCACCTCGCGCAAGCTGCCTTTATTTGCACTTTTGGCTTGCATGGCAGGGGCATTTTGCGCTTCTCGCGCACAGGCTCAGGCGGTAGCGCTGCCGGTGCCTTCCGGCTCCTCCAGTTCAAGCAGCCAGTCGCAATCTGGTGTCAGCGTCCCCGGCTATCCCGTCAGCACTGTTCAGAGCCATCGCGCAGTCGGCGGTTTGCCCGCCACCTCCATGAAGCCCTTCTCGAAGTTCGGCGTCGCCCTCTCCATGGGCACACTCGGCGCCAGTGCGGACATCGCCGTTCCGCTTTCGCGCAGCTTCAACCTGCGTGCCGGAACGGATATCTTCCGCTACAGCACCGACCTCAATCAGGATGGCATCACCTACACGCCCAATTTGTCACTCACCTCAGCGCAGGTCAGCCTGGATTGGTTTCCCTTCCACGGCTCATTCCGTATCAGCCCCGGATACATGGTTTACAACGGCACCACGGTGAGCGCTAACTCGGTCGTGCCCGGCAACCAGAGCTTCGATATGAACGACACGACCTACTACAGCGACCCCACCGACCCGCTTCATGGCTCGGCTTACGTCACCTGGCCAAAGGCTGGCCCGCGCATTACTTTTGGTTGGGGCAATATCATTCCGCGCACGCCAAACAAACACATTAGCTTCCCGGCGGAGTTTGGCATGGCCTACTTTGGTACCGGCAGTTCGGTGTTGAACTTCGCTGGCTCGGTATGCGATAAAGCCCCCGGCGATCCAACGCGCACCTGCCAGAAGGCGAACTCCGACCCCAGCTTCCAGGAGAACGTGGACAAGGAGCATGCCAGGCTCCAGATGAATCTCCACGACTACGTTCGCTTCTATCCCATTCTGAAGGTTGGCGTCAGCTACAAGTTTTAGTGCCCTGAGTCAGAAGTTCACTGCATATACTCTGTCAGAAGCTCATTGCATACACTCTTATTCTGTCATTCTGAGCGGAGCGAAGAATCTGCTTCTGTCGTTGTTGTTGCTTCTAAGGTCCCTGAGATTTTCGTCATTGTCTCTGCGAGCAAAGCGAGCGACTCGCCGTGCGCATAGTACTACCGCTCCTGCACGCCCGTCGCAATATCCAGAAACGACTGTGCGGCCCGCGTCAGTGTCTTGTCTTTGAGGTAAATCAGTCCGAGGTCGCGTCCAAGACGAACGCCTTCCACGGACGTGATACAAAGCACCCCTGCCTTCGCATCTTCCAGCACATTATTGCGCGGCAAAAATCCCATACCCAGTCCGGCAATGATGAATCGCTTCAGCAGTTCGCTGGATTCCACTTCCATCACCGTTCGCGGGTGGTAGTCGTGCATGCGGAAGATGTTATCCAGCAGTTCGCGTTGGCGCCCGGTCTTAGGCAGCAGCAGGGGAAAGCGCGCCAGTTGTTCCAGCGTTACCTTGGCGGATTTACAAAGCGGATGGCCGGTTGGCACCACCAGCACAATCTCGTCCTTGCTGATCGTCTCCACCTTAAACCGCTGATCTTTAATCGGCAATGAAACCACGCCGAAGTCCACCTCGCGATTGATCAGCGCCTCCATCGTCCGGCTCTTATCGGAGCGCACAATAGTCAGCGAAACCTTGGTGTACTGTTTCTTGAACTCTGCGAACACGTTCGGCAGCACATACAGGCTGGTGGATTCATTCGCGCTCACGGAGATCTCGCCGCGCGGGGAACGCTGAAGCTCTGCGATCGTCATCATGATGTGACGTTGCGTCTCCACCGAGTGCTCGGCAAACGGCTCAAACACGCGGCCTGCCGCGGTGAACGTCACCTTGCCGCCCTTGCGGTCAAACAGCGCCGCACCCATCTCTTTTTCCAGCGAGCGGATCTGCGCCGAAACTGCAGGCTGCGTGATCAACAGCTTTTCCGCTGCGCGCGAAAAGCTCTTCTGCCGCCAAACTTCGAGGAAAGTTTTCAGTTGCTCAAAATCCATTTGCTATTGCTCCATAGGCCGATAGCGCGCTTAAGCGGGCAATGTATAAAACCGCTCTATGCTGCACCTCTGGCCTCACATCCTGGTTATGTGCACTAGAAGCTGAATTTATGCCGTATTCAGAATCATAACAGTAGCGCCGATCAATGCTGCTTGACGCAGCCAATCCATCGCGCCCATCATCGTAAAAGCGCACTTTTACGTCTCTTATGATGGAACGCCGCAATCTCGTGGGTCTTTGGCAGCAGCGGGGAACTCAGCCCGCAGTCCTCGTCACGCTCACCGGTACCTCCGGCTCCTCCTACCGTCGCCCCGGCGCTCACGTGCTGCTGTTTGAGGATGGTCAACACGCGGGCACCATCAGCGGTGGCTGCCTGGAAGCAGAGGTAGCCCGCAAAGCCTTCTGGATGACCCGTGACGGTGCCGCCATGCAGCGCTACTCCACGCTCTTTGACGACACGGCGGAGATTCCCTTCGGCCTCGGTTGTGGCGGCCAGATCGATATCCTGCTGGAGCCCGCCGCCACCCCGGAGTGTTCCGCGCTCTTCGCCGCCATGCAATCCTCGCTCGCTGGTGAGCCAAGCATCGCCATCACCCTGCTGCCCTCTGAGGCCCAGCCCCTGCAGCGCATTCTCTGTGCAGCAGATGGCAGCCTCCTCTTCGCCAGCGCTGCGCTCTCGGCAGATGCCGTCGCCGCGCTCGCACGCCTGGCCCTCTCCGCGCCCACCGGCCCCACGGAACTCGCGCTCGGCACCTCCTCTGCCGTTCCCATCTACGTTGAGCACCTCATCCCCCCGCAGCGCCTCGTCATCTTCGGCGCGGGCGACGATGCCCAGCCCCTCGCTGCCCTTGCTTCCCAAATTGGATGGAGCATCACCGTAGCCGATGGCCGCGCCCAGTTCGCGCTGGCCGCTCGCTTTCCTACTGCCGATAATGTTCTCCTGCTCGCCGAAGACCTCAGCATCGCTCCCGTTCATATCTCGAAGGATGATGCCGTTGTGCTGATGACCCACAGCTACGCACAGGATCGCGCCCTGCTCGCGCAATTGCTCCCCAATGCGCCGCGCTATCTCGCCGTCCTCGGCGCGCGTCACCGTACCAGCATTCTGGTCAGTGAAGTCGCCGCCACGCTCGGCTGGAGCATGGAAGAGTGCGCCACACTGCTGCACGCGCCCGTTGGCCTCAACCTCGGCGGAGACGCACCCGAATCCATCGCCCTCGCCATCCTGGCCGAAGCCCACGCCCACTGCGCAGGCCGCGACGCCCGCCCGCGCCGTATCACCGCCGCCGAGATGTGGAAGCACCTGGAGAGCGCCGTCCGCACCTCCTCGCCGCCACTCATCTGTTCCATGGATTCGCCCTTCGCCGCGGAGACGCCCGATCCGGCGCAGGTGAATCCGGCGCAGGTGAAGTAGATGCGCACCGCCGCCGTCCTTCTCGCCGCCGGAGCATCTACCCGCCTCGGCCAGCCCAAGCAGCTCGTCACCATCGATGGCGAATCCCTGCTCTCGCGCTCCATCCGCATCGCCTTCGAATCCGGCATCGATGAAGTCTTCGTCGTCCTCGGCGCACAGGCGGGCACATTGCGCCAGCATCTCGCCAACTCCACCAAAGCCGAACTGGTAGAGAATCCCGACTGGCAGCAGGGAATGGCCACGTCCATCCACGCCGGCGTCCGTGCCGCCCTCGCGCACCAGCCGCCGCCCCAGGCCATCATCCTGCTCACCTGCGATCAACCCGCCGTCACGCCATTCCATCTTGTGCAACTCCAGTTGCTCGCCGACGAAGACCCTCCCCGCATCGCCGCATCCACTTACGCAGATCGCATCGGTGTCCCCGCAGTGTTTCCGCAGCAATACTTCTCCGAACTCCTCGCCCTCACCGGAGACACTGGTGCCCGCAGCCTCCTCCGCGCCCACGCCGCTGACCTCGAAACCCTCTCCCTGGAGCACGGCGAACTCGACCTCGACACACCCGAATCATTAGCCGCCATTCACCAACTCTGGCCCGCATAGTTTTTGTTTGTCATTCCGAAGCGCAGCGAAGAATCTCAAAAGTTCATCGCGCCCATACTCTGGGTGCCCCATCCTCACGACAGTTTCATCGTCGTTAGGGTGGGATAGCCTCGCGAAGCGAGGGCCGCGCGACGCGCGCAAATGTTTCTGGGCCACAAATCCGCCCAGTTCACCACAAACCTCAACCGAGTCATTCTGAGCGAAGCCGAAGAATCCAGACGCTCCTCGCGTCACCCATACATCTTCAAGCTTCCGCTGCACGAGATATCGGGAGACATTTGCACAACGTGCGAACCACTCATCCCCGTGCTACTCTGCACCCTGACACAGCAACAGGAGCTTTCCCGAAAAATGACCAACGAACCAAGCACGAAAATCGGCATCATCGGTGCCGGAGCAGTCGGCGCCACCATCGCCTACGCCTGCCTCCTCCGCGGAGTCAGTCACCAGATCAGCCTCTACGACATCGGCACAGAGAAGGTCCTCGCTGAAACGCTCGACCTCAATCACGGCATGCAATTCGTCCCGCCCGCGCAGGTCAACGGCTCAGACGACATCAATGTGCTCGCCGGGTCTGACGTCATCGTGATGACCGCAGGTGCCAAGCAGAAGCCCGGCCAGAGCCGCCTCGAAATCGCCGGAGTCAACACCGAGATTCTGCGCAAGATCATCCCAGATATCCTCCGTGTCGCGCCCGATGCCATTCTCCTTCTGGTCACTAACCCGGTCGATGTGATGACCTACGTCGCCCAGAAACTCAGCGGCCTGCCGCCCGCCCGCGTCTTCGGCAGCGGCACCGTGCTTGATAGCTCCCGCTTCCGCTTCCTCATCGGCCAGCAGTGCAGTGTTGCCGTGCAGAACGTCCACTCCTACATCGTCGGCGAGCACGGCGATAGCGAGATCCCGCTCTGGTCCAGCTCCAGCATCGGAGCCGTCCCGCTCAACCAGTGGCACGTCCCCGGCCACGGCTCCCTCGCAGAGAACGACCGCAACACTATCTTCAAAGACGTACAGGAAGCCGCCGCCCAGGTCATCCAGGGTAAAGGCGCCACCAACTACGCCGTCGGCCTCGCCGTCTGCAACATCCTCGAATGCATCCTGCACAACGAGAACCGCGTCCTGCCCGTCAGTTCGCTCCTGCAGAACTATCGCGGCATCAGCGACGTCTGCCTCTCCGTCCCCTGCCTGGTCAATCGCAATGGAGTAGAAGACACGCTTCCGGTACCAATGAATGTGGATGAAGAAGCCGGCCTCAGAGCCAGCGCAGACCGCATCCGCAGCGTAGTCCGTGGCCTCGGTTTCTAGCCGATTGCTGAAAGTGGTAAAAATTTACCACTTAGTGGTATTTTTTTACCACTTCATTCAATCGGCCGAAGAGTGGGCAATTTTCTAGCGCAAACTTTCTATACGTGTAGGGGTTTGGCTCAACCCATTCATTTGCCCATTTATTTGTCATTCCGAAGCGCAGCGCGCGGAATCTGCTTTTAAATAGCGCCACAATCGTTACATCGATAGTGAAGATGCTCTCTGTCCGTTCCAGCCCGTCAAATCACCGTAAAACCACCGTCTTAGCACCGCAAAAACGCACAGCATTTTCCGGTGAAAAGTCGCCTAACTCCCCGCCAGTTCCTTCAAAAAATCCTCAAGAATATTGCCGATTACCTGCACGCGATACTTGCCCGTAGATCGAATATCGTCGATCGGCGCAATCTCTCCGGCCAGCGCCACACGCGCCGCCGCAATCGTCGCGGCATCCAGCATCTTCCCCAGCAACGCCCGTTCCGTTGCCGCACAGCGAATCGGCATCTCTCGCAAACTCGCGCCGCCAATGGCGATTTCCGTCACTACGTCGCCATCCTTCTTCGCGACAAACGCCATTGCTACCTTCGAGATAGCCTGAGCATTGCGTGTTCCCACCTTGCGCGAACGCTGAAAATACCCCGCAAACCGCCGCGGCAGCGTGATCGAACGCAGCAGCTCATCCGCCGCCAGCGCCGTCTTTTTGTAGCCCTTATGAAACTCAGAGTAGGGAAGCGTCCGCGCCCCCCGTGCAGACACGATCTCCACCTCCGCGCCATACGCCAGCAGTGCCGGTGGTGAATCCGCCGCGGGCGACGCATTCACCATATTGCCGCCCAGCGTCGCGCGGTTCTGGTTCGCAATGCTGCCCGTCCATCCCGCCGCCTGCGCCAGCAGCGGAAACTCCTTTGCTATCAACGCGCTCTTACGAATATCGGTAAACGTAGTCCCCGAGCCGATGGTTACTGTGTCGGCCCTCTCCGCGATAAACCGCAGCTCCTTCACGGCACCTAGACTGACGAGTTTCTTTGCCGCCAGCTTGCCCACGCCGAGCATTACCATCACCTCGGTGCCGCCCGCCACCGGCAGATACTCGCCCGGCTTCGCCGCCATCGTCTGCAACACTGCATCCAGCGTGCGCGGCGCAATCATCTCGTACTCGCTCACATTCGATCGCATGGGCTATTTGGCCCCGCTCGTTGCGATCAGCTCGCTCTGTTCCTTGCCGCACTCCGCCACGGCCTCAAAGATCCTCTGATACCCCGTACATCGGCACAGATTCCCCGCCAGCCCTTCGCGAATCTGTTCCATCGTCGGAGACGGATACTTCTGTAGCAGATGGTGCGCCGCCAGCACCATGCCCGGTGTGCAGATGCCGCACTGCGCCGCGCCACACTCCAGGAACTTCTTCTGAATGGGGCTCATCTCGCCGTTCTTTGACATCCCCTCGATCGTGCAGATAGTCGCGCCCTCCGCCTGTAGCGCTGGCACCAGGCAGCTGTTCACCAACTCGCCATTCATCAGCACGGAGCACGATCCGCACTCGCCCTCGCCGCAGCCTTCCTTTGTGCCCGTCAGGTGCAGATCATCGCGCAGCACATCCAGCAGCCGCGACATCGGCGGAACATCCACCGTCTTCTTTTCCCCATTCACTACAAATGAAATTGCCATCAGCGAGGTCCCACTCCTGTAAACGCCGGCTCAGTCACCACCGGTTGTTCCTCTGTATGCGCCGTCTTCGTCATCGCTTCGAACACATCCTCCGGCATCAGCGGGCACTCATTGAACGCAATCCCCGTCGCTTCTTCAATCGCATTCAGAATCGCCGGCGCTGGCCCATCCATCGGCAGTTCGCCAATGCCCTTGGCCCCATACGCTCCATATTCAAACGGCGCTTCCACAAAATGCACATGGATCTGCGGTACGTCCGCCGAAGTCGCCATAATGTAGTTTGTCATTTGGTTATTAGCCATCACGCCGTCCTTCCAGATCACCTTCTCGTAGATCGCGTAGCCAATGCCTTGCGCCACGCCACCCTCGATCTGGCCCTTCGCCAGCACCGGATTCAGCACCCGCCCAACCTCCTGCACCGCAACGAAGTTTTTCACCTCGCTGAAGTAGGTCGTCGTGTCCACCGCCGCCTCCGCTACATACACCGCCCACGCATACGCCGGATACGCGTCGCCGCGATACGTCTGGTCGTCCCAAAAGATATTTGGCGGTGCTTCGTATTGGCTCAGCACCTTCAGCGCCCCATGCTTTTGCAGATGTGCCGCGCAGGCTGCCAGAAACTCTTCGCGCGTATAACCCTCGCGCAGCAGCCCGCTCTCCGTCAGCGTCTTGATCATCCCCAGCGCCGCGGAATGCACCAGCTTACCCACCACCATCGCCGTGCGCGAAGCCACAGTCGGTCCGCTGTTCGGCACCTTGTTTGTGTCCGGCCGCTGGACGATCACGTCGTCATACTCCACCCGTAGCGCCTCCGCCGCGACCTGGCTCAGGATCGTATTCGTCCCTTGCCCAAACTCCGTGCTCGATACCAGCACCCGCAGCTTGCCCTCCGCTGTCGCCTCCAACCCCACGATGGACGCCAGATACCGCTCGCCCGATCCCGTAAAGCCCGCACCGTGGAAGAAGCACGCAAAGCCCATGCCGCGCTTCACCGCACTGGCCGGATTCTCCTTAGCAAACTGCTTGCGTTTTGCGTGATAGTCCGCCTCGGTCAGCGCCTGGTCAAGGATCTCGTTCATGTCGATCTTGTCCTGCAGCGTCTGCCCAGTCGCCGTCGTCTGTCCCGTCTTGATGAAGTTCCGCCGCCGCAACTCCTCCGGCGTGAGTCCCACCACCTTCGCGATGTGGTCCATATGCCGCTCCAGCGCGAAGATGCTCTGCGGCGCGCCGAATCCGCGAAACGCCCCGTGCGGCGGGCAGTTCGTCGCCATCGCCTTGGCCTTCACCCGGATCGCCGGCCAGAAGTACGGTCCCGGCGCATGGATCGTTCCGCGCGAAAGTACCACGGCGCTCAGCGTAGCGTACGCGCCGCCGTCAATCGCGAATTCGATCTCCCCGCCCAGCAGCTTGCCGTCCTTGCTCACCGCCGTCTTATGCCGTGTCCGCGAAGGATGCCGTTTGGTCGTCGCCGCTAGGTCTTCCATGCGGTCATACACCATCTTGATTGGGCGCTTCGCCTTACGCGCCAGCAGCGCCGCATGAGCGCTCAGCACCGATGGATAATCTTCCTTCCCGCCGAAGGCTCCGCCCGTTTCCACCTGCACAATGCGGACCTTGTCCTCCGGCAGATGGAAGAGGTCCATCATCGCGTGGTGCACGTAGTATGGGCACTGCATCGATCCCCATACTGTCACGCCATCCGTCTCGCTGAACTCCGCGATCACGCCATTGTTCTCAATGTAGAGTTGCTCCTGCGCGCCGGTGCGGTACTCGCCTTCGATGATGTAGGCCGCGTCCGCCCACACCGAGTCTACGTCGCCCTTCTCCATCAGGTAGCTCTTGAAGGTGTTGTCCGCACCCCAGATGACCGGGTCCATCCGCTCGCTGTCTTCAATGGTGAAGACGCCCGTCAGCTTCTCGTACTCGATCTCAACTGCATCCACCGCCGCGCGCAGCCGCTGCTTGTCCGGATGCGCCAGCAGCACCACCGGCTCCTCCGGGTGGCGAATTTCCTTGTCTACCAGGCACGGATGGTCCTTCAGGATATGCGCAATATAGTTCTCGAACGGGATATCCGCTGCCGTCACCACCACAAACTCATCCCACGGGATATGGCTGGGGAAGGTGATGCTCTTCACTCGTCCATGAGCAATCCTGGTGCGAACGGTGGCTCCATGCCACATCTCCGGCATCTCGATATCGTCGATATAGCGCGACTGGCCGAGGACTTTTTCCGGCCCTTCTTTGCGTAAAACCGATTTGCCGACGATTGTTTCCTTAAATCCCGGTGCCATATGAGCGGTCCAATCCATCGTTTTGGTATTCGATTAGGATATCGCTAAACTCCGCCTTCCGCCTCTTTTACCGTACGGTCAGGCAGCTTCTGTCTGATCCTTGAATCAGAAGTGCCGGATCAGAACGGCCGAGTCAGATCACGGCGGCCGTCAACTACGCGGACGATCTCAACCTGGCTCACAGGACCTTCATCTGTGTCTGGATGGGTTTCATACAGTATGAGATACGCCCCTTCGATCAAAATGCGAGCAGAAGAAAAGATTATTGTGCGCCGAGCTCCGAGCCGTGGATGTTTTGCCAGATGGTTCACCGCCACTTCAATCGCGTCGTAAAGTCTTTCCGCTGCATCTGCATTATCCACACCAATGTAGACATAGATGTCCAGCAAATCCTCGCGGGCTTGTGGACGCCAGATCAGCTCAACGGGCATTGGTTCTCCGTTCCGTACTCGCTTTCAGCCGTTGCCGCGCTTCGCGGCGTAGTTCGGTGAGCCCCGCTGCCTTAGCTGGCCCGCTGGCCTTTCCCTCAGCCCACATCGTGCGAAGACGTTTGAGGTCCTCCTGCCGCAACTCGTGCTTGAACTGCCAGTCGCGAAGGGCTTCACGAATGATCTCACTGGTCGTCGCATACTCTCCGGTTTCGACTGCGGCTTTAAGGGCTGTAATCTGCTCACCGGTCAGAGCGACGCTCACTTTCTGGATATCTGGCATGGGGAATCTCCTTGGGAGTAAATCTTACTACTTCTTGGTTGGTGATTGGCAGCCAGGTGAATGAAGGAACAAAAATTCTGACTTCCGAATTCCTCTCGAAGAGATCTACAGCAGATCGGATTGCCGCCTCTCCCCACGTATCATGAAACATAGAAAGGGCTGCGGCCTTGGAAACTTTTCCGTTTTTGAACCGTCTCCCATATAGGTTCCTTTGCATCTCATCTTTAGAACATCCCATTTGCGTTCTGGTACTTGTGGCTACGCTGTAATAAAAGGATCTCTCATGCTGTCTCTCTCTTCTGCCCGATGTCTGCTGCTCGGCACCCTTCTCGTGAGCGGTTCTTCCGTCTCCTTCGCAGCGCAAACTCCTGCTGCAGCTACTTCCTCTGCCGGGCGCGCTGGGGGCACCGTCCAGACCATCACAGGAAGCGATCTCACGCTCAAGACTGATACTGGCCAGCTCTACACCGTGCACGTCAAAGATGGTGCGCGGCTCCTTCAGGTTCCTCCCGGCAGCAAGGATCTCTCCGCCGCCCAGCCCTTCGCTCTTTCGGATATCACTGCTGGTGACCGCATCCTCGTCAATGGCACTCCCGGCGACGCGCCCGCATCCATCACCGCCGTTCGTATCGTCCTGATGAAGGAAGCAGCCATCGCTGATCTCCATGCGAAGGAGCAGGCCGACTGGCAACATCGCGGCAGCGGTGGCCTGGTCAAATCGGTCGACTCCGCCGCGCAGACCATCTGGATTACCAGCGGCGGCAAGTCCGTCACCATTCAGCTGCAGCGCAATACCATCCTGCGTCGTTACGCTCCGGATTCCGTCGCTTTCGAAAGCGCCCAGCCCGGCACCTTCGCCCAGATCCGCCCCGGTGACCAGCTCCGCGTCCGCGGCAGCCGCAGTGAAGATGGCACGATCATCACCGCAGATGAGGTCGTCAGCGGCTCCTTCCTGAACGTGGCAGGCCCCATCACCGCGGTCGATGCGACCCTCGGCACCCTCACCGTGAAGGACCTCACCACCAAGCGCAGCATCCTCGTGCACACTACCGCCGTTACCAGCCTGCGCAAGCTGGATGCCCGTGCCTCCGCCATGTTCCTTGCGCGGCTTAGCGGCACGAACGGCGCAGCCCACCCCGCCAGCGCCGCGCCAACTACCTCAACATCGCCCGCCGGAGCCCCCGAGTCCGCCCCGCGCACGCACCCCAATATGGACCTCGCCGCGATTATCCAGCGCATGCCCGCTATCACCCTGGCTGATCTTCACACTGGAGACGCCGTTATGCTCGTCGCCTCTGCCTCGAGCGATGCGACTACCAGCGTCACCGCCATCACCGTGCTCGGTGGTGTTGAGCAGGTTCTCTCCGCCACGCCCAAGGGTGGCCAGGTCATGCAGCTCTCGCCCTTCAGCATGAGTGCCGGCGGCAGCGATATGTCAGAGATGGGCGGTAGCACGCAATAGCAATTCCCCGAGGAACCTGCCGGGGCGTCACATTACGCATAGCTTTTTCCCATTTACTCGTGCAGAACCTTTGTCACGACTCAGGAGCACCAATGTACTTTAGCAATACGCTCAGATCTTCGGCCGCAGTTATCGTTATCTCTCTTTCGGGCCTTTCTGCCAATGCGCAGACCGCCCCTGCCGCGCCGCAAACACTTGCAGCGGCTCAGGCAGCGCCCCCGGCTCCTGCAGCAGCCCCTGCCGGCACGCCTGCATCCGGAACCTCTGCCACCACTGGCGCGCTCCGTGGCCGCGCGGTAGACGCCACGAACGCCGTTATCCCCGGCGTTAGCGTCACCCTCTCTTCACCCAGCGGCCAGACCTTCACCACCACCTCCACCGGTGACGGTAGCTACCTCATTCCCAACGTTCCGCCCGGCACGTACACCGTCAACACCCAGGTCACCGGATTTACCTCCTACACCCGCGACAACGTAGTCATTACCGCCGCCACGGCCACCCGCGTCACCCTGCATCTCCAGCCGGCAGTCACCGCTACCGTCACCGTCACGGCAGACAACGCCCAGCAGCTCAGCGTCGCATCAGATGCTAACGCCAGCACGCTCACCCTCACGGGCAAAGACCTCGACGCTCTCTCTGACGATCCTGACGAGCTCTCTGACGAGCTCAACGCCCTAGCGGGCCCTGCTGCTGGCCCCAACGGTGGTCAGATCTACATTGATGGTTTTACCGGCGGCACGCTCCCGCCCAAGTCCTCCATCCGCGAGATTCGCATCAACCAGAACCCCTTCTCCGCGCAGTATGACCGCGTTGGCTTCGGACGTATCGAGGTCTTCACCAAGCCCGGTACTGACAAGCTCCACGGCCAGTTCACCGTGCAGGGTGGCGATAATAACTTCAATACTGCCGCGCTGGTTGGCGGCGTTCAGCAGCCGTCTTACCACACGCTCTTCTTCCAGGAGAGCGTCACCGGCCCCCTCTCCAGGAAGGCCTCTTATAGCCTCGGCTCCAACTACCGGAAGATCGAGGATGATAATGTGATCAACACCACCATCCTGAACTCTGACAACAGCATCCATCCCAACTTCATCCAGTCCATCTTCTATCCGCAGAACCGTTTTGAGACCTCGCCGCGCCTGGACCTGCAGTTGACGTCCACAAACACCCTCACCGCGCGCTATCAGTTCGAGCACAACTCCGCCACCAATGCCGGTGTCGGTGGCAGCAGTCTCGCCACCGCCGGATACAACAGCTCCGAGACGGACAATGAGATCCAGCTCAGCGATTCACAGATCTTCGGTTCCCACGTCATCAGCGAAACACGCTTTGAATATGAGCACGACGCCAGCTCCACCACCGCGCTGAATCCCAATACCACAACCACCAGTGTTCAGGGAGCATTCACCGATTACGGTACAGCTACCGGTATACAGAACGACACCAGCAACCACTGGGAACTGCAGAGCTACACTTCCGTCGCGCTCACCAACCACTTCATCCGCTTTGGCGGACGGCTTCGCATCAACCAGGATGACAACACCAGCACAGCCGGCAATGCCGGAACCTTCACCTACGGCCAGGTCAATGTCCCGGCCAGCAGCCTTACCTTTCTGCCAGCGGGTTGCACTTCCACCGCTGTTGTCGACAACAGCGTGACGCCTCCTGCGACCTATTACCCCGTCACCGGCATCTGTAACTACGCTGTCACTCAGCAACTTGGCCGTACGGCTGCCTATGCGAACAACTTCGGCCCCACGCAGTTCAATTCAACCTATGGCAACCCCTCTCTCTCTGCTTCGCTCGCCGACCTTGGCCTCTACGTCGAAGACGACTGGAAGATTCGCCCCACCTTTACTCTCAGTGCTGGTCTGCGTTACGAAACCCAGAACCGTATCAGCGATCATCACGATTTTGCTCCCCGAGTGTCCGTTGCCTGGGGACTGCTTCCACGCAACGGTGCACCGCGCTTTGTCCTTCGCGGAGGCTTCGGCATCTTCTATGACCGCTTTAACCTGAGCCAGTGGGAAAACATCCAGCGCTACACCGGCGCGGCGGACGCTGAACAGCAGATTACCGTTAGCAGCACCACGAACCCAACGACTAAAATCACCATCCCTGTTGCCTGTCTTACGACTGCCGCCTGCCAGAGCGGCGCGACTCCCACGGCACAGACCATCTACAGTCAGTCCTCTTCTCTACGCACTCCTTACACCATCCAGTCCAGCGTCTCACTCGAACATCAAATGACCAAAAGCTGGACTGCCACCGCTACATTCCTCAACTCGCACGGCGAGCATCAGTTCTTCTCGCAGAACCTCAAGGCCACCGGCGCCAGCACCAATAACAACTACCAGTACGTCTCCGAGGGGCTCTTCAAGCAGAACCAACTCATCATTCAGTCCAGCTACAAAGGTCCCTGGGGAACATCGCTCTTCGGCTTCTACATGCTCGGTCACGCCAAGGGTGATACGTCGAGCGCCAGCACCTTCCCCTCACAGCCCGGCAATATTCTCGCCGACTACGGTCGCACTGCTTTTGACACGCGCCAGCGTCTCTTCTTCGGTGGTAGCGCTCAGTTGCCCTCGCACATCACCCTCAGTCCATTCATGATCGTCAATAGCGGGACCCCCTTCAATATCACCGTTGGGCAGGATCTCAATGGCGACAACATCTACAACGACCGTCCCTCCTTCGGTAGTTGCACCGGCATGAGCAGCCGCACTCAGAAGTACGGCTGCTTCAACAGCTCTCCAGCGGCCACAGATGCGCGCATCCCAGTCAACTACGGTCAGGGCCCGGCGCAGTTCACCTTCAATCTGCGCGCTACCAAGACCTTCGGTTTTGGCGCACTCACCGCTAAGGCCGCTGCAGCGAAGGCCCAGAGCCAGAATCAAGGCCCATCTGGCCCGCCTCCCGGTGGTGGTGGCGGACACGGCGGCAGTCATGGTGGTGGTCCCGGCGGCGGCGGGGGAATGGGCTTTGGCGGCGGTGGCAGTAACACCGGGCACAAATATAATCTCACCTTCGGCGCACAGGCCCTGAATCTCTTCAATGTGGTCAACTACGCCGCGCCCAACGGTGTACTCAGCTCACCGCAGTTCGGCCAACAAACCAAGCTGGCAGGCCAGATCTTCTCCAGCAATACGGCCGTACGCCGCATCATGCTGCAGACCAACTTCACCTTTTAACTAAAACAAGGCTCAGCACGGATTTAACGGAAAAAACGGATCCCAGCGGATAAAGGTTTAAGAATTTAATTCCTTGTCTTATCCGTGTTGATCCGTTTTTTCCGTTAAATCCGTGCTGAAGTTTTTATTCTTTACAAGCTACGCGATAACCACCGTCTTCGTGTTCATGAACTCCCGCATGCCCGCGGCGCTCAACTCGCGCCCATATCCTGAGCTCTTCACGCCGCCAAACGGAAGCCGCGGATCAGACCGCACCATCCCGTTCAAATAGACAGTGCCAACTTCCAACTCCGCCACAAACCTCTGCTGCTCGGCGGGGTCGCGTGTCCAGGCCGAAGCACCCAGCCCAAACGGCGTATCGTTAGCCAGCTCGATCGCGTCGTCGATGCCGCTCACGCGATACAGTAGCGCCACCGGGCCAAAGAACTCCTCCCGCGCAATCGCCGCGCCTCGTGGCACGCCTGCAATCACGGTTGGCTGAAAGAAATTTCCTTTGCCCTTCACCCGCTCGCCGCCACACAGAATCTTGCCGCCGGCTGCCACTGTGGCCTTCACCTGCGCCTGTAGTTCATCCAGAATCGCCGGTGTCGCCAGCGGCCCCAGGTCATTCTCCGGCAGCATCGGATCGCCAACCTTCAACGCGCGCATGCCCGTCACAAATGCCTTCTCAAACACATCGTAGACGCTCTCATCCACAATAAAACGCTTGCCCGCAATGCAACTCTGGCCCGTATTCACCGTGCGCGCTTTTATCGCCGTCGTCACCGCGGCCTGCAGGTCAGCCGTCGGCATTACGATGAACGGATCACTTCCGCCAAGCTCCATCACCGTCTTCTTCAGTAGCCAGCCAGCCTGCGCCGCAACGGATTTTCCTGCCCGCTCACTGCCCGTCACCGTTACCGCCGCCACGCGCTTGTCGGCAATCACCGCCTCCACCTGCTGCGCGCCAATCAGCAGCGTCTGAAAGCTGCCGCGAGGAAATCCCGCCCGCCGGATCAGCGCCTCAATCGCCAGCGCGCACTGCGGCACGTTGGATGCATGCTTCAGCAGCCCCACATTACCTGCCATCAGCGTCGGCGCGGCAAAGCGAAAGACCTGCCACAGCGGATAGTTCCACGGCATGATTGCCAATATCACGCCCAGCGGATCGTAGCGCACATAGCTGCGGCTCGCCTCGGTGCGGACGACCTCCGGAGCCAGGATCTTGCCTGCATTCTCCGCGTAGTAGCGACAACCCGTCGCGCACTTCAGCGCCTCGGCACGCGCCCCGGCAATCGGCTTGCCCATCTCGCTGGTCATCAGCGCGGCCAGTTCATCGGCCTCCTGCTCAATCAGCACCGCAAGCTTGCGCATCCATAGCGCACGATCATTCAGTGCTGTTTCGCGATAGCTCTTCGCCGCTGCCGCTGCTATTGCGATCTTCTGCTGCAGTGCATCGTCACTCAGAGGCTCAAAGCTCCTGAGCAACTCCCCATTCGCCGGATTGATGGATTGAATCGCCATATCTAAGCAGCTTACTGCGCTCAGCAGATGTATGCCAGCCTGCGCGCTACGCCCTACTCGCACGCCAGCTGCGCCAGCGTCGCCGCCAGCACTCTCGCTCCACGTGTAATAGCCTCCGGAGCAGCATACTCATCCGGCCGATGGCTTACACCGCCGCGGCAGGGAATAAAGATCATCGTCACCGGAGCGATCCGTGCCATAAACAGCGAGTCGTGATACGCCCGGCTCACCATCTTCTTGTACGTGATGCCTTCCGCTTTGCAGATGCTCTCGATCAACTCTACAATGTGCGTGGAAGACTGCGCCGGTTCATCCGCATTCACCTGCGTCTCCGTGATGGTTACGCCGCGCCGCTTACGGATGTCATCCACTTCAGTACGCACCCTCTGCATCACACCCTCGCGCCGCGCCGGGTCCGTATCGCGGATATCCACCTGCAGCAGCACCCTCGAAGGCACGCTGTTCACCGCCCCCGGATGCACGTCGCACGTGCCCACCGTCGCCACCGTGTTGATCGAGCCCGTCGCCAGCGCATTCTTCTCAATACTCAGAATGATCTCCGCCGCAGCGCACAGCGCGTCCTTGCGGTCTGGCATCAGCAGCGCTCCGGCATGTCCGCCGAAGCCCTCGATCAGAAACTTGTATCCCGCTGGCGCCGCAATGTCGGTCACAATGCCCAGCTCAATACCTTCGCGCTCCAGCAGCGGTCCCTGCTCAATGTGCAATTCCACAAATGCGCTGTAGTAGTGTTCCGGCAGTTTCACGCTCGCCAGCGTGCCTTTGAATCCGCTCGCCCGCCGCCGCTCCGCCATTGTCACTTCTTCTTTGTCCTGCAGCGCGTCGGCCCTCTCCGGATCGATCGTGCCCGCCAGCAGCCTGCTCCCGATGCACCCAATCCCAAACCGCGTCGGCTCTTCCGACGTGAACATCAGCAGCTCTATGGAACGCTGGTGCTTTAGGCCACTCGCCTTGATCGCCCGCAGCGCCTCCAGCCCGCCCAGCACGCCCACCGTGCCGTCATACATCCCGGCAAAGGGAATGGCATCTGTGTGCGAACCCGTGCCCACCACGGGCAGCTCCGGCTCCGTGCCTTCCAACCGGATGAACGTATTGCCCACAGCATCCTCGCGCACGCGTAGCCCGGCATCGTGGGCAGTTTGTTTCAGCCACGCCCGCGCCTTCATATCGTTTTCGCTGAAGACCACGCGCGACACCGCAACGTCCTCCGGTTTCGCCGGGTCCTGCTCACAATCCGTGATGCGGCTCAGCGTCCGCAACTCACCCAACAGCCGTGCCTCATCGATTTCAATGCTCTTGCTCACCTCAACCGCCATTCGTAACTCCCATTATGTTTACATCTGTCATTCTGAGCGAAGCGAAGAATCTGCTTTTGTCTTGGTCGTTGTCTTAATCGTCATTTCCGGTTCTATCACTGTCATCACCGTTAAGTCTGTAAGTCGAACTACCCCAGCGGATGTCGGTTCCAATCCTTGTAAATCAAATACCGAGCCGGCGTCTTTCCCACCGAGCAGAACCACTGCGGGCAGTACGGCGCCATGTAAATAAAATCGCCCTTCTGCACCGGATACCACTTCTCGCCCAGCCGGTACACGCCGCCGCCATCCAGCATCAGCAGCCCATGTTCCATCACGTGGATCTCCACCTGGCTCAGTCCCGCGCCCGGCTGAAACTCCATCGTGTTCACTGCAAAATCTATCGCCGGATCATCTGGCAGCAGCGCCCGTACCTGCAGCCACTCATCGCCATTCAGTGCGACGGGAGCCACATTCTGCTCTTTGCCGATGACGACCTCCGCAGCAGCCGCGCCGCCCAGCGTCTTGTACGCCTTCTCGATCACCACCACCCGGCTCTGCCGCGCCGCGGTCACCGTATGTTGCGTGCCCGCAGGCAGATACGCATATCCGCCCGGCCAAAGCGTCGATTTCTTCCCCTCGTCTACCACCACCGAGCCATCGATCACATACAGAAAGCGCTGCGTGAATGCAGGCACCGTGCCCAGCGTTCCGCCGTTCTCCATCTCCGCCATGTACTCCGTGAATCCCGCGCCACGCGCCGGTCCCACATGCACAATCGCCGTTGCGTTCTTCATCCCCGGCAGCGGTGCGCGCACAAAACTGTCCGGCGTCAGCAGCATGTGGTCCCGCTCATAGGCGCTGCGTGTCTCTCCAAGATTCTGCAATTCCGTTCCTCCCAGCCTTCTGCGTGATCCTCTTATTTTTACTCTTTTAAACCTTCTGTCATTCTGAGCGCAGCGAAGAATCTGCTTTAAATATCTACGACCAGCCAAGCAATACTTAACACAGAGAATCTTTTCCATCTCCAGTGGAATCTATCCAGAAGAAGAGGAAGAATAGATTCTATCCCCACACGATTTATCAAACGATAAGATTTGACAAACGATAAAGATTATTATCTACTGGAACAGTGAATCCCACGGAACTACAGGCATTTCGTGATCTCTGCACCCGGAATGACCTTGCGATGACACATCAGCGTCAGGTCATCTATGAGGTGATGCAGTCCATGAACGGGCACCCCAGCCCGGAAGATGTTTACCTCCGGGTTCGCAAAAAAATTCCGGCGATTTCGCTGGCGACGGTCTACAAGAACATCAATATTTTTCTCGCCAGCGAAATGTTTCGCGAAGTCAGCCTGCACCACGGTTCATTGCGGGTCGAGATCAACCCGCAGCCGCATCATCATCTGGTCTGCCGTCAGTGCCGCCGGATTGAAGACATCAGCGAAGAAGCTCTGGGCGCTCTGCCCATGCCCCGGCAATTAGGCCACGGGTTTGAGGTCGAACGCTACACAGTCGATGTGCTTGGACTGTGCGCTGACTGCCAGAAGAAGCATCCGCAACCGGCCAAGAACTAACTTCCCCGGCCCAACGTTGTGGCAACCGCAACCTGATAGGAACAAACAACAAAGGAGAACTATGCTCGGAATTGGTGAAAAGTTTCCCACGTTTGAAGTAACCGCAACCGTCAGCCGCGAAAAGGGCAAAGAATTTGAGCAGATTACCAGTGAGTCGTTTGCAGGCAAGTGGAAGCTCTACTTCTTCTGGCCCAAGGACTTCACCTTCGTCTGCCCCACAGAGATCGCCGGCTTCGGCAAACTCAACGGCGAGTTTGCCGATCGCGATACGCAGATTCTCGGCGGCAGCATAGACTCGGAGTTCGTCCATCTCGCATGGCGCAACAACCACGCTGACCTCAAGGAACTGCCCTTCCCCATGCTGTCAGACATCAAGCGCGACCTCGTCGAGCAGTTGGGCATCCTCGGCTCCGATGGCGTAGCCCAGCGCGCCACCTACCTCGTCGATCCGGAAGGCATCATCCGCTTTGTCTATGTCACGGATGGCTCTGTCGGCCGCAACCCGCAGGAGGTTCTGCGCGTGCTCGATGCTCTGCAGAGCGACGAACTCTGCCCCTGCAACTGGCAGAAGGGCGAAGAGACCATCCACGTCTAAGCCACCGCAATCGCTCGACCCCGGGAGCGTCCGCACAAAACGGACGCTCCTTCCTACATGGCAACAAAAAGATTTGAAAGGACACGATGACTCTGGACGAACTGATGGACAGCCTGCCTGACTACGCCAAAGATTTGAAGTTGAACTACTCCAGCCTGGTACGCAACAACCAGGAACTGACGCCGCAGCAGCTCTGGGGCACTGTAGCGGTCAGCGCCATCGCAACCCGCAATGACGCCCTGACCAAGGCCGTCGTTGAAGCTGCCGCCGCCGTGCTGACGCCCGAAGCTCTCGAAGCCGCAAAAGGTGCCGCGGCCATCATGGGCATGAACAACATCTACTATCGATTCCAGCACCTCAGCAGCAACGAGACCTACGCCACCATGCCAGCAAGGCTGCGCATGAACGTCCTGCGCACCCACGGCAGTGACCCGGTTGATTTTGAACTCTGGGCCCTCGCCGTCTCCGCGGTCAACGGCTGCGGCAAGTGCGTGGACTCGCATGAAAAAGTGGTCCGCGAAAAGGGAATCAGCGAGGCCACGATTCTGGGCATCGTGCGCATCGCGTCCGTCATCCACGCCATCGGCGTCACGCTTGACGCAGAACGCGCCATCAAAGCCTAACTGCGCTTCTTGCAAATAAAACAGGAGGCTGTTCATCATCTGGTGGTGAACAGCCTCTGTTTTTGAAATTCGCAGGCTTACGCGAGACTAGTTGCCAGCAGCTTCAAAAATTCCATCCCGGCCGCCAGTGCCAGTTCCACATCGCCAGGCAGCACACTCTCCTCCGGATGATGGCTCAACCCGCCCGGCGACCGCAAAAACAGCATCGCCGCTGGCATTCGTGTAGCCACCAGCATCGCGTCATGGCCCGCCCCGCTCACCATCACCCGCGCCGGAATCCCCGCGGCCATCACACTCATCTCCAGCATCGTCGTCAGCTTTGCATCCATGGGCACTGCCGCTTGTTCCGACTGCTGTTTCCACTCCGCGCGTATCTCGCGAGCCTTCGCTACCAGCCGCGCCCGCGCAATCACCGCCTCAACCGCTGTCCTGCGAATATCATCCTTCGCATGCCGCACATCGAGCGTTACCCGCGCCTCACCGGCCACCACATTCACCGCGCCCGGCAGAGCCGTCACGCGCCCCGTCGTGGCCACCAGCCCCTTCACGCCGCGCGCATACTCTTCCACCGTCAGCATCCACTCTGCCGCAGCCAGCAGCGCGTCCTTGCGCAGATACATTGGCGTCGTGCCCGCATGGTTGGCTTCGCCGTAGAACACAAACTCCCCGCGCGTCTGCCCCGCAATGCTCTCCACCACGCCCAGTGGCAGGTTCTCATCCTCCAGCACTGGCCCCTGCTCAATATGGATCTCCAGATACCCCAGCGGCGTCTGCGTCAGCGCTGCCTCTGCAATGCGGCTGGTATTCAGCCCAAAGGTGGTGATCGCCTCACCCACCGAGCAGCCTTGCTCGTCTGTTCGCGCCAGCAGTGAATCATCCAGCCCGCCCAGTAGTGCGCGGCTGCCCAGGAACGGCACGCCAAACCGCGTGCCCTCTTCCTCTGAGAATCCAATGGCCTCGATCGCAAACGGCAGCCGCTCGCCACCCAGCTCCTCCACCAGCGCAATGCCCATCATCACGCCTAGCACGCCATCAAACGCGCCCGCGTTCGGCACCGTATCCAGGTGCGACGCAATCAGCAGTCGCGGCGCGTCTACCGTTGCTCCGGCCCACACACCGCGCAGATTGCCCACGTGGTCTACACTCACCGTCATGCCTGCAGCTTCCATCCATCCGCGCACATGCTGGTGGCACTCGCGCATCGCCTCACACAGAAACATCCGCGTCGTCTCGCCCGGCGTCTCCGTACAAAGGGCAAGTTCTCGGCATCGCGAAATCACCTTCGCCGCCCGCGCCGTTGACGTGATGTGTGCAACGATCTCTGCCATCTCTAAACTCTCAATTCAACATCAGAAGCGGGTGCCCCGGGTCTCGCTTCTGAGACCCGGGATCGATGCCTGTACCCTGAATGGTCCTGTTCGGACAACTACGCGAAGCGATTCGCCGCTCGCGCAGGATTATTTCTTTCTCTTCACCTGCGCAATGATCGTCCCATGCGGCTCATCCGTCGGCACAAAAATCTCGTTTGCATTCTCTTGCCCAAACTTCTTCAGATCCACCAACAGGCAATGCTTGTTCGGCAGCGTGAACACGATGTCGTCCACCGCCGGCGCAGCCGCAATGATATCTGCGCCCATCTGGTACAGCGTCTGTTGCACGCTCAGCGAATCGTGCTCCGCAAAGCACCTCAGCAGCGTCTCGCGGATCGTCTCCCGCACCGCATTGAACTCCAGCGCATCGCGGTTGTACGTCCACTCCGCCTTCACCACCGTGCCGAACAAACGGTCCGTCGTCTCCGGCAGCGTCGTCAGATCGTCCTTGATGTAACCCACAAATCCCGACTTCGCCGTCTTCAGTACCTGCAACCCGTCCAGCCCCGATACGATCATCCACGGCCCCTGGTTCGCCCTCGAAACTACCGTCGTCTGCACCTCGGCGCTGCCGTGCATAAACGTCGTCGGATGTGGCTTGCCATCCACCGCCACCCGCTTCCATAGCGACTGTGCAATCGACACCTCGGCAGCGCTCACCTGCGGATTGCGGCCCAGCAGAAAGTCAATCAGCTCCTTGGCGTACTCCTCCATCGAGGCCGCCTTTGACTCCTTCGCCCGCGAATACACCGTATTCTTCATCGTGTCGGTCGGCAGAATCTGGCTGTTGTCGCCCTCGGTGTGCGCGGTCAGAAAATCGCCCTGCAGCAGCACCTGCACATTCCACTCATATAGCTCGTGGACGCCGTCCCTACCCCTCGTCACCTTCACCAGCCGCACGCGCGACTTGCCATACCGGTTCGCACCAAGTTCCACAGTCACTTCTGCCATCGCATCCTCTTTCGTTCGTCTGAGATTCATTGGAGATATTAAAACTTAACAGTGATGACAGCGATAAAGACAAATCACAACGACCTAAAACAATGCTTATGTTTTAAATCAGCTTTTATCACCGTCATCACCGTTAAGTATTGAGTGGAGCCTAAGTTCCGCGATACGTCGAATACCCATTCGCCGTCAGCAGCAGCGGAATATGGTAATGCTTCTGCCCCTTCGCCACGGTGAACGCGATCTCCACGATCGGATAGAGCCCCTTCAGCTTTTCTTTCTTGAAATAGCTCGCCGTATCGAACGAGATCCGGTACACGCCCGCCGCTGCGGGCTTCTCACGTGGCAGCAGAAGCGCGCGCCCATCGGCATCCGTCTTCGCCGTTGCCAGCTCTTCCCAGAAGTCGCCGTCCATCCGTTCCAGTGAGACGTTCACGCCCGCGCCGGGCCGTCCTTTTGCCGTATCCAGTATGTGCGTTGAGATTCCCATCGTTCTAATGTACCCCGCCCCGCTACCGGATGGCTCCTGTCGCCAAATCCACAGCGAACGCTGCTTCCGTATCCGTCGCCATCTTCCACCCGAATCCATGCACCGCGCCACCCTCCACGCCAGTGATCCGCAAGCCCTCGTCGGTCAGCTTGCCTGTCCGCCAGCGTTCGCCCTCCGCTCCCCACGCCAGTAGCCCGTGGAACCCCACAAACAGCATCAGCCCATGCTCCGGCAGTAGCCGAACCTCCACTACCGGGCGAAAGGGAATCTGCGTGCACTTCTCCGGATGCGTCACATTCACCATGTAGGCATATCCACCCGCCACCGCGCACATCTCATCCGGATGCGGGCAGCCGAACACGCCCGTTGGCGCCTGCCCGCTCGCAAAACCCCGCGCGCATGTCGCCAGAAACGCGGGTGCATTTGCCGGTTTCACCATCAGCAGCAGCGCGCCCCGCGCCATCGCATCTTCTTCTCCCGGAACATACACCGGATAGACATACTGCCTCGCCGGCGCAATCAGCGGTTGAGCCGTCAGCACTTGCACGTTCCAATTCTTTGCGAACTCAGGCTGAGCCGTCATACCTTCACCTTATCCAGCGCCTGCGCAATATCCGCGATCAGGTCGTCCACCGTCTCGCACCCCGCGCTCAGCCGCACAAACCCCGGCGCAACCACGTCGCCGCCCCACCGCGCCCGCCGCTCGCCCGTTGTCACCACGCTGCCAAAGCTGGTCGCCTCGGTAATCAGCTTCGCCGCCGCCAGAAACTTGTTCGCCGTCTCCGCATCGCGCAGCGTAAAACTCAGCACCGCGCCAAAATACCTCTGCTGCCGCGCCGCCAAGGCATGGTCCGGATGGCTCTCCAGCCCCGGATACAGCACGTCCGTCACATCCTTCCGCGTCTCCAGAAACTCCGCGATCTTCATCGCATTCGCCGAGCTTCGCTCCAGCCGCAGCGGTAGAGTCGCCAGAGATCGCAGTGCCAGCCACGCCTCCATCGGCCCCAGGATGCCACCCATCAGCCGCCGCCATGCCTGTATCTTCTGTGCCAGCGCCGCATCGCGAACCGCCACGTGCCCATACAGGATGTCGCTGTGCCCGCTCATCGATTTCGCGTCCGAAGCCACCGAGAAATCCGCTCCCATCAGCAGAGGCTTCTGGCTCAGCGGCGTCTGCGTCGAATTGTCCACTGCCACCAGTGCGCCTGCCTTATGTGCCTGCTCGCAGAGCGCGGCAATGTCGCAAACCTCCATCGTCGGATTGCTCGGCGTCTCCAGCCACAACAGCTTCGCGCCCTCCAGCAGCTTTCCCTGCGCATTGTTCGCCGTCGGTGCCATGCGCAGCACAATGCCCATCTCAGTGAAGTAATGCTTCATCAACTGCCGCGCCGCGTAGTACGCATTCGAAGGCAGCACCGCCACATCGCCCGGCCGCAGCACCGCGCCAAACACCGCCGCAATAGCCGCCATGCCGGAAGGGAAGACGAAGCTCCGTACATCCACCTCTCCGCCGCCCTCCAGACCACTCAGGGCCCGCTCCAACTCCGTCCATGTCGGATTATGCGCCCGCGCATATGTATACTCCGCACCCGAAGCATCCCCAATGGCATGGAACGGCGATGCAAACACTGGCCCCGCATGCATTGGTGTGCCTTGTTTCGCTTCGGTCAGTGTTGCTTGTAGCAGTCGTGTTACGTCATCCATTCGAACTACACCCCTTATCGTTCGTCATTTGCGTGTCCCGTTCACTTCCGAAAATGCTCCCAGCCCTGCGCCTGCAGCCGTCGAGTCTTCCCATCCAGCCTCACCATATTCACACTACGCCCTGCCGCCACCGTCCCAATCCGCGCAATATTCACTCCAGCGATACTCCCCGGCACGCGGCCAGAAGCCGTAAACAGCAGCTCATAATCCTCCCCGCCATGCAGCGCCAGCTGCATGGCGTCCGCCCGCGAAGCCGCGAATGGATGAATGGGGAGCGAGGCTGCCTCAATCAAAGCCCCGCACCGTGACTCCGCGCAAAGGTGTGCCAGGTCCGTCGAAATCCCATCGCTCACGTCAATGCAAGCCGTCGCCATCCCTCGCCGCCGCAGCGCCGCTCCTACCGCCAGCCGCGGCTGCGGGAACAGATGCGGATGCTGTTCGAAATCCGGGTAAATCCGGGTGTCCGGACGGCCAGGCGAAGCCATTCGCGCTCCGCGCAGGAGCTCCGCCGCCGATCCCCCCAGCGCCCCCGTCACATAGATCCCGTCGCCTACTCGTGCCCCACTCCGCCGCAGCGCCGTGCCCGCCGGTGCGCTGCCCGTTAGTACGATATCTGCCACTACCCCGCCGGCGAACTCCGCCGTATCGCCACCGGCCAGCGTCACGCCAGCCACCTTCGCCAGCCCCAGAAATCCATCCATAAACTCACTCAGCCAGTCCGACCCTGCCACCTCACCCGGCAGCGCGATCGAGAGAAACGCCGCCAGTGGTTTCGCGCCCATCGCCGCCAGATCGCTCAACCCCCGCGCCAGCGTCCTGTGTCCCACCGCCCGCGCCGGATGCCAATCCCGCCGGAAGTGCCTGCCCTCCAGCGACAGGTCCGTGGTCACAAGCACCTCATGTCCCTTCGGCACCCGCAGAATCGCGCAATCGTCCCCAATCCCTAGCTGGACACCACGTGCCGCGCCACTACGTCCCGCCGCCCGCCGGATCCCGGCAATCATCTCCAACTCCGTAGGCCGTCTCGCCTTCATACTCAGCAGGATACGGGATTTGCCTGCTCATTAGGAATTTGGCGGGATTAAGGCGCTTTTCCCGGCTTCCCTGGTTGCGCCAGGCAACCCCGGACGGTAGAATAAATACATCCCCAAGAACCTCCGGCAATGCCTGTTCGCAAATGCGATTCGGCAAAGCTCATACGGGAGTTCAAATCCAGGGAACGGATGTGCCTATCTTGAAGAAGCGCTTTTACATCGTCTTTGTCTCCCGCGATGAAGACGGATCGCTTCGCAAGCTGCCCATTCCCCTGCACTACGCCTACGTCTTCGTAGCTGCTGCCGTCATCGGCATGTTCACCGTCTCCGGCCTCGCCGGTTCCTATTCGCGCATGCTGCTCAA
>DASWOP010000128.1:0-6991 GCA_036404255.1 Acidobacteriaceae bacterium
GCCAGATCATGAGATCGCCGGCGTAGAGGTAGCTGCGGTGGGGGGTGCCGTCGCCTTTGATGTGGAGGGGGGTGCCGGCCATGGCGTCTCGAATGAAGTTGCCGGCGGCGAAGTGGGCGTCCAGGGGGAGATGGGGGCCGATGAAGGCGAAGCAGCGGGCGATCACTGACTCCAGATTGGGCTGGGCGAGGCAGAGGTCTTCGGATTCGAGCTTGGCAGAGCCGTAGATGTTGTCCGCGGAGGCTCGGCCGGGGTAGGTCTCGGGAAGATGCGTGATTTCAGTGGGTTGCGGACCGTAGACGGCACCAGAGCTGGTGTAGAGCAGGCGTTGGGCGCCAGTAGCGGTGGCGAAACGCAGGGTGTGGCGGGTGCCTTCGACGATGGCGGCACGGAGTTCTTCGGGCGTGCTATTGGCTTGCTGGCCGCCGGAATCGGTGGCTGCATGGATGATAAAGGCGTGTTTTTCGACGGGAAAGCTGTAGTTTTTCACGTCGCCCGCGAGGAGAGTTATGGACGAGTCCAGGACAAGGTGAGGAGCTTTGACGGTGAAGTTTGAGGGGTTGCGGGTGAGCACGGTGACGTGGGCGTTCAGACCGAGTTCACGGTTGGCGTGGAGGAAGGACTCGAGAAGCCAGCAGCCGAAGAAGCCGGTGCCCCCGGTGATGAAGATGCGCTGGTTGCGCAGGGGGGTGAGATCGGCGTGGGCGAGGATGTGGTCGAGGTCGGTTTTGGATATTGGCTGCATGGCTTAGTTCATCGTAGTGCGGGAGGCGGTGGTGGGGCAGAAATTTTGGAGGGAATGCCTGGACTCTCGTGCAGCGGAAGCTCTTTGGCGGTGTGGGTGACGCGGGGAGCGTCTGGATTCTTCGGCTACGCTCAGAATGACTCGATTGGATTTGGTGGCGGGTGCGAGGGTTCGTGGCCCAGAAACATTTGCGCGCCCGTTCGACTTCGTTCAGGGCAGGCTTCGCGCGGCCGTCGCTATGCGAGGCTATCCCACTTTAATGACGATAAAGCTGTCGTGAGGATGGGCACCCGGATTTTAGAGGATGTTCGCAGTCTCCGTGGCGCGGAGGGTGGCGACTTCGTCGAGGATGCGGTGGGCGAGGGTGGATTTGGGCTGCTCGGGGAGGGAGGTCTCCTGCGTTGGGGTGATGAAGGTGGCGGCGTTGCTGGCGGAGTCGAAGCCGAGGGTGGGGGTGGAGACGTCGTTGGCTACGATGGCGTCGACGGCTTTGCGGGCGAGCTTGGCGCGGGCGTTGGGGAGGAGGTTTTCGGTTTCGGCGGCGAAGGCGATGACCAGGGTGCCGGGGGCGCGGCGGGCGGCGATGGAGGCGATGATGTCTTCGGTGGGTTCGAGGGAGAGGGTGCGGGGGCCGTTGCGTTTCAATTTCTGCGGGGCTTCGGTGGTGGGGCGGAAGTCGGAGACGGCGGCGGCGCCGATGACGATGGTGGCTTCCGGGAGGTGGGCGAGGACGGCGGCGTGCATCTCAGAGGCGGTGGTGACATCGATGCGCGTACAGCCGGAGGGCGTCGGAAGCGCGGTTGGCGCGGAGATTAGCGTTACTTTGGCTCCGCGGGCGAGGGCTGCTTCGGCCAGGGCGTAGCCCATGCGGCCGCTGGAACGGTTGCCGAGAAAGCGGACGGGATCGATCGGTTCGCGGGTTCCTCCGGCGGTGATGAGGATGTTTTCCGAGGTGAGATCGCGGGCAATTTGAGGTGAGGTCACGGTATTTTGACGGTCGATGCGGGTGAGCACGGCGGCGACGATGGACTCGACGGTGGCGAGGCGGCCGCTGCCGGTCATGCCGCAGGCGAGGTAGCCGCTGCCGGGGGCGACGATCTCGACGCCGCGCTGGCGGAGGGTGTCGAGATTGGCCTGGGTGGCGGGGTGGTTCCACATGTTCACATTCATGGCCGGGGCGACGATGACGGGGGCGGTAGTGGCGAGGTACAGGGTGGAGAGGAAGTCGTCGGCCAGGCCGTGGGCGAACCGGGCGAGGGTGTGGGCGGTGGCGGGGGCGACGAGGAGAAGACCGGTGGATTGGGCTTCGGCGATGTGCTCGATGCCTTCTTCGGCATAGGCTTCAGTGCCCCACATGGAGGTGATGACTTTGTGTCCGGTGAGAGAGGCGAAGGTGAGCGGGCGAACGAACTCTTCGGCGGCGCGGGTCATGACGACGTGGACATCGAGGCCGTGCTGCTGCAGGGCACGAACGATCTCGGCTGCTTTGTAGGCGGCGATGCCGCCGGTGACGCCGATGGTGACTTTGAAGGGCAGGTTAGACATGGCTTTCACCTATGAGTTGATTATCGATGAGGCGGGTGTTGCCGAATTTGGCGGCGACGGCGAGAAGAGCGCCCTGGGCGGTGCATTCGACCGGGAGAAGGGTGTCGGGATCGACGACGGCGGTGTATTCGATAGCGATGTTGGGGTCGGCGGCGAGTGTCTTTTGCAGGGCGTCGCGGAGGGCGGTGGCGCTGCACTCGCCGAGGGCGTTGAGACTGGTGGCGGTGTCGAGCGCGCGGCGGAGGATGGTGGCGCGGGAGCGTTCCTCTTCCGTGAGGTAGCGGTTGCGGGAGCTGAGAGCGAGGCCGTCGGGTTCGCGCACGATGGGACAGGCGATGAGCTCGATGGGGAGATCGAGGTCGCGGACCATGGCGCGGAGGATGGCCAGCTGGGCGGCGTCCTTCTGCCCGAAGTAGGCGCGGTCGGGGGAGACGATGTGGAAGAGCTTGGAGACGACGGTAGCGACGCCGCGGAAGTGTCCGGGGCGGGAGGCTCCGTCGAGGCGGCCAGAGATTTCGCCAACTTCTACGAAGGTGGTAGCGCCCTGGGGGTACATGGTTTCTGCGGCTGGGGCGAAGAGGAGATCGACGCCTGCTTGCTCCAGGGCGGCGCAATCGGCTTCGAAGGTGCGCGGGTATTGGCTGAAATCCTCATTCGGGCCGAACTGGGTGGGATTGACGAAGATGCTGGCGGCGACGTGGGCGCAGTCTTTGCGGGCGGCGGCCATGAGGGAGAGATGGCCGGCGTGGAGTGCGCCCATGGTGGGCACGAGGCCGAGTGGGCCGCGGTTACGCAGTGCGGCGGAGGCGGCTCGCATGTCGGAGATGGTGGTGAAGATGCGCATGGTGCTAAGTGCCTTTCAGTTGAGAGCGGTGACGGCCTGGACATTTGCGCGCGTCGCGCGGCCGTCGCGATGAAACTGCGACGCTATCCCACTCATCGCGATGAGACTGCGATGAATGGGGCACCCAAGTTTGTGGTGGCATAGGCATTTGAGATTCTTCGCTGCGCTTTGCTCGAGGGTCAGAATGACAGTTCATAAAAGTTGAATAAAACTGTGAAAGTTGAAAGCTGTACTCAAGACAACGGCCTTCTTTGGGTTGACGTTTGTGCAGCGATCAAAGCAAATACTGAGATCCTTCGCTGCGCTCAGGATGACGACGGTTTTGGTTTGTGATGACGGGAAAGTGGGCGGGAGCGGTTCGAGCTCCGCTCGAATAACCCACCCTTTGCATGAAGCCGCAAAGGATGGGCCACCCGGTATTCATCCAGTCCGATGATCCTGCTCCTCCATACAAAGCCCAGCGGTGAGATCGTGGTGGCGCGAAAACCCAGGTCTCAGAAGCGAGACCTGGGGCACCCGCTTCTGTGGTTGGAATGGAGCGTTTGTGGCGCGATGAAGAGATCATAAAAACCTGATTTACGGTTGGCGACGCTGCAACGGTAGGTCGCTTTGGTCGCGGGTGAGGAGGGCTTCGGTGGTTTCGCGGGGGAGGTGGTAGCTCTCTGCGTCCGCTGGAAAGTGGCGGGCAATGACATCGCGCTGGTAGTGTTCGATGGCTTCGGCGAAGAGCGCCTGACCATCGGCATAGCGGCGCACGAATTTGGCTGGCGCGGTGCAGGTGAGGTTGACGAGGTCGTGAAAGACGAGGATCTGGCCGTCGCAGTCCGGGCCGGCACCGATACCGATTGTCGGGATGGTGAGCGCGGCGGTGATGATGCTGGCGGCTTCGCGGGGGACGCATTCGAGCACGACGGCGATGACTCCGGCGGCTTCGAGGGCGAGGGCATCGGCGAGGAGGTCATCGATGGCGGCGAGGGTTTTGCCCTGGACGCGGTAGCCCATGCGGTGGACCGACTGCGGGGTGAGGCCGATGTGGCCGACGACGGGTATCTCTGCCTGCACGAGCGCGGTGACGAGCGCGGCGCGGTTGCGGCCGCCTTCGATCTTGACGGCTTCGGCACCGGCTTCCTTGATGAAGCGGGTGGCGTTGGTGATGGCCTGCTCGGTAGAGGCGTGGTACGAGCCGAAGGGCATGTCTGCCACGAGCAGGGTGCGGCGGGCGGCGCGGCGGACGGCGCGGGTGTGGTGGAGCATCTCATCGACGGTGACGGGGAGGGTGCTGTCGTAACCGAGGACGGCCATGCCGAGCGAGTCGCCGACGAGGAGGAGGTCGATGCCGGCCTGGTCTACGAGGCGCGCGGTGGGATAGTCATAGGCGGTGAGCGCCGTGATGGGCTGGTGGGCTAGTTTTTTGTCGAGGAGGGTTTGCGCGGTGACTTTCGGCGCAGGGGAAGTTGCTTCCCGGGGAGGAAGCTGAATGAGGCTCATGGTTATCTCCAGTGCAGCTCCGTGAGAGACGCGGATGCCACCCGATGGTGCTGGTTCAGTATAAATCGGATGGGGTGGTGGGGTGAAGGGGGAGATGTGAGAGATGGGCGGGAGCGGTTCGCGCTTTGCGCGAATGTATGGGGCACACGGTGCGGTGGCGGTGGGAGTATTGCGGTAGAGAAGCAGATTCCGCGCGCTACGCTTCGGAATGACAAACAAAGACAAGAGCGAGAAGCAGATTCCTGGTTGCGCTCAGATGACACTGTGTAATTTTTGTGGTGAGGTGAAGGAAGGAAGACAACGGCCTTCGTGGAGTTGTCTTTCGTGCAGCGATAAAAACAACTACGGGGGTCCTTCGCTAAACGCTCAGGATGACGACGGTTGAGAGATTCGGGGTGACGGGGAGAGAGGCGGGAGCGGTTCGAGCTGCGCTCGAATGTCCCACACATCGCGTAAAGCCGCGATGTATGGGGCACCCACTTCGTGTGCTGGGCCTGTGAGGATGGTCGTGATACGAGCATCGAACCCAGGTCTCAGAAGCGAGACCTGGGGCACCCGGATTTGTTCTGGGCTGTGGGACTTTTGTGCTGAGAAAAAACGCGGGGAGATAGTAGTATCCGGGCAGGTCGCGCAACGCAGCGCTGATTCGCAATGCAACGCTCAATTGCACCACACACAAATTATGAATGCAGCGGAGAGATCAGAGAGACGCCTCTGGTTGTTTGGGGTGTTGATTGCGCCCAATGCGATGCTCTCGCATGGGCTGGTCAGCGGCACGCTCAGCATGCTGCTGCGGCAGCAGGGGGTTGGGCTGGCGCACTGCGCGTCGATCGTTTCGCTGCTGACGCTACCCTTCGTTATCAACTTTCTGTGGAGTCCAATTACGGACTTTGGGTTGCGGCGGCGCAACTGGATCATGGTGGCGGCGCTGATTGCAGGGGCGTTGGTGGTGGTGGCGTTTTATATGCCGAACCTGGCGTCGCCGGCGGCGATTGCGCTGCTGTTTATCTCTTCGTGCTTTGGGCAGCTGGTACTGGTCTCTTGCGGCGGCATGATGGGGTTGCTGAGCAGCGAGGAGGCGCGGCGGCGCGCGGGCGGCTTCTACCAGGCGGGCGGGCTGGCCACGGGTGCGATTGGCGTGTTCGTGATCTCGATGCTGGCGGGGAAGATCAGCCTGCATGCGCTGAGCTGGGTGATCGCGCTGATGGTGGTGTTGCCTGCGGTGGCGGCGCTGGCTGCTCCGGTGCAGGAGAAAATCGTGCGGGAGAGTTTTGGCGCGGAGATTCGGCGGATAGGGCAGGAGTTCCGGAAGACGTTTCTGCGCTGGGAGGCGGTGCCGTATACGCTGCTGCTGTGTTCGCCGCTGGGGACAGGGGCGGCTATCGGACTGCTGACGGGACTGGCGAAGGATTACCTGGTCTCGCCGCACCAGGTGGCGTGGATGAATGGAGTTGCAGGGCTGGTGCTGACTCCGGCGGGAGCTGTGGCGGCGAGTATGCTGCCGGTGCAGATGAAGAGCATGGTGGGCTTTCTGGCGACGTCGGCGCTTAATGCGGGGACGCTGGTGATTCTGTGGGTGGGACCGCTGCGGCCGGCGACGTATTTTTTGAGCACGGCGCTGTTTCTCTTCACCATTGGCGCGTGCTACGCGATGTATACCGCAGTGGCGCTGGATTTTCTGGGGGATTCGGGCAAGAGCGGGAGCGCGCGGTTTTCTATTATCAATTCGATTGGGAACGGGCCGGTTACGTATATGGACTGGTTCGATGGACGCGGGTATGCGATCTGGGGTCCACGGGGATTGCCGGCGACGGATGCGGTGCTGGGGCTGGCGGCTTCGGGGGCTTGGATGGTTTATTTTTTGTTGCGACGGAGAGGGGGAAAGGCTGAAGGGTAGATAGAGGGGCTACCTGCGGAATTTGTGGCGGGTGGAGATTTGCGCGCTTTGCGCGGCCGTCGCGATGAAACTGCGACGCTATCCCATTCATCGCAAAAAGCGCGATGAATGGGGCACCCAGAGTGGTGGCGGGATGAGCGAGAAGCAGATTCCGCGCGCTGCGCTTCGGAATGACAAAATTGGGGTTAGTTTCGGAGTGACAAATCCGTGGGTGCTGCGGGATTAGTGGGCGCCGGCGGGGCCTTTGCCGGGTTTGACGCGGCGGTTGAGCCAGACCAGGCCGACGCAGGCGAAGCAGAGGATGGAAAGCCAGCGGAAGACGTCGACGAAGGCCCAGGTGGTGGCCTGACGGCTGAGTTGCTGATAGAGCGTGACCTGCGCGGGGTGCAGGGCGTTGGCGGCGCCGAAGCTGGGCGTCAGCGCGGCGGTGGTGCTGTGGAGTGCATTCTGGAACTGCGTGCCGGATTGGGGG
>DASWOP010000129.1:0-8544 GCA_036404255.1 Acidobacteriaceae bacterium
CAGAGAAGGAGCCCCCCCAGTGTTTGGATTAGCTACGATGCCTTCAAAAACGGGGGTATCATTTGCCAGATTCCATAGCCCGCGAAGCGAGTATACGGGCCGCGCATGCGAGCTAACTGTATCGTCATTGTCCTGTTCGAATCGAAATTCCACGCCGGCTTTTAATATGTGCGAACCGAAGGTGTGGGTGACCGTATCGCGAAACTCGATCGTGTTCTGGGCAAAACTTCCGCCGCTGCCCTGCGGCACGCCGAACTGAATCTGCGGTGCACTGGCGTTAGCGGAAGTATACGGAAGACCTTCGAGGTGAATTTCTGGAATTCCATAATTGACCAGCGAGCCGCTGTCAGCCAACTGGTCGTCTTTGAAGCGGGTACCGTTGGCGCGGAACTCATTGATCCACGCGGAAGAAAAAGTGTGAATCCAGAGAATCGTCGCTGCAGAATTTAGCGGCTTGAAGGGAATGTCTCCCTGTGGCCGCGAATCATTGTTCGGTGCCGTCAGGTTGTCCAGTTTTGTGAAATAGACACTTCCTGCCAGAAGATCAGAGGAAGTGATCTGCCAGTCGCCGCGGGCGTTCCACTGGTTGCCACGGCTATGCCCCGGCTTGAAGAACTGCACGTACTGTAGATCTGCCACATTATCTAACCCGCCACCCACTTCTTCTTGACTTGGGAGATTTGGGTTTGTAGCCTGAAGCGGATCTAGCGGATCGAACCGCCTGTAGGTGGGATATTGACCGATCTGCGTAGCACCACCAGCAGTAGGAGAGCCGACATCGATTCCATTGCCGACGGCACGGCACCAAAGGCCGTTTGTATCGGTCTGTCCGGGATACATAGACTGGTTGGCCGAGTAGTCTGCGCAACCGCGGTTCAAAACTTTCACATAGCGGGGATCAAGACCGGCTGTAGAGAAGAGTGCGCTGCCTACACTGCCGGGACGGGTGGCTTGGATGAGAGAACGGAATGCACTTGTTTCCACCCAGCCTTGTGATGCATAAGAGTTTGAAACCTGCGTATAACCCTGCCACGAGAAGAAGTAGAAGAGCTTGTCTTTCGCGATCGGTCCGCCCAGCGAAGCGATCCAGTTTCTTTGCTTGTTTTCAGCTCGTGTACGCAACGATCCTGGGGTAGGTCCGCCCCATTTGTTGTACGCATTCAGACCGGGCTCGTCATACAGGAAGAAAAGCGAGCCATGCATGTCGTTTGTGCCGTTCTTTGTAATGGATTTAATCTGGGCGCCCGTGTTCCGGCCATCCGCCGCGTCATACGAAGTGGAGAGAACCGTCATCTGCCCAATTGCTTCCTGATTTGGTGTAACCACGGCCGCACCGCCGTGGCTGAGCGAATTTACGCTGACGCCATCCAGGGTGTAGTTATTGTCGGCGGCACGTTGGCCGTTCGCGGAGATCTGGGTCTGGTTTTCTGTCTGGAAAACGCCGCTGTTCGATCCATTTGGGCCTGATGCGTTGGGCAGAAAGATTGCCTGACCCGCGCCGGAACGCGCAGAATCACCAGCAATGCCGGGAATGGTGCGTAATAGTTCATAAGGATTCGCGCCGAAAACGGGCAGGCGATGTATTTGTTCACTGTCAATCGTCGAACCGATGCTTGCATCTGCTGTCTGGAGTACAGGGGTCTGATCCGCGGTCACATTCACCGTGTCCGTCGCTTCTCCGGGAGCAAGGTTTACATTGACGCTACGCGCTGTTTCAGCCGCTATATTTACGTCGGCGATGGTATAGCCCTTGAATCCGGCTGCGGTGGCGGTGAGCTTATAGTGTCCTGGAGGAAGTTGACCGAACCGGTAGAAACCGGTGTTCGGTGTGACGGTTGTCTGAGTCTGGTTTGTTCCAAGGTTGACCAGCGTAACGGTGGCATTGGCGACCACTGCTCCAGTCGAGTCCTGCACGGTGCCGGAAAGGCTGGCGTTAAACTGCGCCAGAGCTGTGCTGCACAGGCAAAGCGCGCACACTGCGACTGCCAGGAAATTCAATAACAATCTCTTGCTCATACTGCCTCCAGAGAAAGGGCATATGCCCATAGTTCTTATGCATCCACGCACCGTGTTGCCGGTGTCGCGGTGTCAGGATATTCCATTGCAAAGCCCTACCAGATTCGTCCCGGCAAGACCCAATAAATAGCGCGCAGAACATAGTCGCCAATCCATACATGAGCATTTCTGCACACATAGGACGGGCGACTGATGAAGATCCAAACCTACTGCTGGGTTGGTGGGATGCGGGGCCCTTGCGGGAAGATGTCCAAGTTGAAACAAAAAGGTGCCTCCGCAGTCTTTCGCGTCACGGCATGGGGGTGGCCCTCGGCTGATGCGAGTTGCTGATAAAGTGGACGGCGCGGGTATGGAGGCAGGATGCGCAGCTATGGATTGGCGTTAAGTGTGGTTTTCGGAATGCTGGCGAGTGGCCTTGCTTACGCTGCAAGCCACACGGCACAGGCTACGGTAGCGGCGGATGGCTCTGGAAAATTCACCACGGTTCAGGCTGCGGTGGATGCCCTGCCGGAGACTGGCGGCCTGATTACGATCATGCCCGGAACCTATCGCGAAAAGGTAACGGTCCTGAAGAAGAACGTGCATCTGGCTGGTCTGGGCAAGCGTCCGCAGGATGTGTTGCTGGTCTTCGATGCGAATGCAGGTTCATGGGGCGGCACTGGCAAAACAGCCACGCTCACCGCTGCTGGCGATGGCTTTGAGATGCGCAATATGACGGTGCAGAACGACTGGAGCATCCGCAACCCGAAGTTTGATCCGAACCATAACGAAGGCGCGCAGGCAGTGGCTCTGATGCTGCGCGGTGATAAGGATGTGGTGGAGCATGTGCGCCTGCTGGGTGCGCAGGACACGCTGTATGCAGGTGGCGGTGGTCATTGCGTGGCTCAGACACCATCGTGGAATGCGAACACCACTGCGAAGCAGGCGGCAGGCGACAAGACTCCACCGCTGCAATCCAGCGGAGCATGCCGTGCGGTGAGGCAGCTCTTCCGCGACTGCTACATTGAGGGCCACATTGACTTCATCTTCGGTGATGCCAGCGCAGTGTTCGAGAACTGCGAGATTCATGGCATTGCAAATGAAAAAGTATGGCTGACAGCGCAGAGCAAAGACACTCCAGACCGGCAGAGCGTGTATATCTTCGACCACTGCAAGGTCACGGCAGATGCAGGCGTTGGCGCACTGTACCTGGGGCGCCCGTGGCGGCGCTACGGTACCGTGGTATTCCTGAATACCGAACTCAATGCAAAGGTCGAGCCCGCAGGTTGGGACGACTGGGTGCATACGCCCGGCTCCATCACCACGGCCTACTTTGCGGAGTACAACTCTACCGGCATCGGCGCGAACGCCGCTGCGCGCGAGAAGTATTCGCACCAGCTTACGGATGCTGAGGCAAAGCAGTTTGCGCCGGAGAAGATTCTGGCTGGGCAGGATGGTTGGAAGCCACTCAGTCGCTAGCCTCAATGGCTGAGTATGGGCGGCGATCTTGACGGCAGGTTATGGCGTTTAGCTGGGACGAGATTGTGCGAGTTGCTTGCGCAACTTTTCATTCTCCTGTTTCAGGCTGCGCACCTCTTCTTCAGCCGTATGCAGCACATCGCGTACCTCTTCCGCTGTATAGCGTGGCGTGATGTGTTGTGGGCAGTTCCAGTCATACGCTTCGATGTGGATCAGAAAGACCCTCTCGATCACGGCATCGTACCCCGGCACCCGAACACGTTCCAGCCAGACGTCTGCCTGTTCAGCTTCGAATGTTTCAACGCGTCCAAGTATCTTGAGCCGGGCCTGGCGCGGATAGTCCACGAAAATCATTGCCACACGATTGTCACTTTGCAGGTTTCCGGTGGTGATGTACTGCTTGTTTCCGCGAAAATCTGCAAACGCCAGCGTGCGGTCGTCGATCACCTTCAGAAATCCTTTGGGGCCACCGCGATGCTGTACATAGGGCCATCCCGTTACTCCCGTTGTCGCCCAGTAGAAGGAGTCCCGCTGGCCGAGGAACTCCTCTTCGAATGCGGTGAGGCTGTCCTGCGATGCTCCAGACTGCTCCATGCGCTCATACTGCCGCCGGCTGCCGTAGCGCTCCTGCAATCTTTTCACGAGGGGTGTAAATGCGAGTGCACCAAAACTAATGGAGGCCTCCTGAGAGAGAGCCTTGGCTGGCGCTCACGTCTCAAAATATCACTCCAGAAGCAGCTAGGAAATGATGGTCGTGAGCGTGGGCAGCGAGATCAGGCAAAAGAGCGCCTGGGTGGCGACGATGGCGATCGTCAGCGCGAGGAAGAGCTTGCGGTAGCGAGTCTCCAGAGCATCGGCAAAGATACCCGCGATGAATGTAAAGAGAAACGGCAGCGCCCAGAACCACGGCTGGCTGACAACCTGGGTGGTAATCAGCGGGAAGAGCGTAAGCGCGACGGCGAGCGGCGCTGCATTGCCGAAGTAGCGCGAACGTTTCACGCCGCAGAAGAGCACCAGCGCGATGATCGCGGCTATGGTGATTGGCGCGGTCGCCGGATTGCTGAAGAAGTGGCGCGCGCCATCCAGAGAAAACCACATCAGCGCGGCGCCTCCGGTAAAGATGTAGCTGAAGGGCTCCGGCCGCAGGCTGTAGCTGATGAAGAGCAGCACCAGCGAGCCCATGGCGGCGAAGATCAGGATGGGAATGGTCTGCGAACGGCGGCGCTCTGCAAGATAAAGCAGAAAGACCGCAGCCCACGCAATGCCAACGATGGCAGCGGCGAGATGCGCGCACGCGGTAAGCCCGATGGCGACCGAGATCAGTATGATGCGTGGCCGCCATTTGCGGCGCGGGCCCTGCAGTGCATGGGCCACGCCGATGGAGGCATAGATAGCGCCGTAGAATCCCCAGATGGTGAGGATCTCGTTGTTTGGCGTGCAGGCGTAGCGGATAATCGTGGGGCAAAACGTGTAGAGCGCGAGCGCGAAGGCTCCTCCCTCATTGCCGAAGAGACGCCGCGAGACCCACCACAGGCCACCCGCGAGCCAGAGCGCGAATCCGATGAAGGGAAGATGAAGCAGATACTTTACCGCGACCAGTTGGTGGCGCGATTCCCAGGTAGAGCCGGACGCAGCCTGCGCATAGAGCCGGTTCTCCGGCTTGCGAAAGAGATCCGTGGCAGAGAGCGCGAGACGTTCCAACGTGAGCGGCAGCCCGGCAGCGCGGTAGGCGAAGGTGCCATCCTGCATGTTGCCGCAGGTGGTGAAGTATCCCGTAAGCGGCGATGGGCGCTCCCACATCTCGCGGCCGCAGCGTGCGAAGCGGTAGTCCGTCTCCGTGAGTTGCTGGCGGTGGACGACCCACAGGCATTGCGCGAGAAAGATGAGGAGAAAGGCAGCGGCAATCCGTTGCGGACGGCCGATGCGAAAAGTATGTTTGCCGAGTTCCAACGTGCGTCCTTTTGCGAGTTAACACCAGTGTATCGTGTGAATATATGGATTCGTTGACATTCAAGCCCGGTCGCGCATTTCTCGCGTCAGACTCTACCTCCGTGCCGTGGACCGTGGTGTTTGAGGATGAGGGCGTGGCGGGCTACTTTTATGCCTGCGACCGTTCTCGCGAGACGCACGAGCAGTCGATCCTGGACGCCATGCTCATCTACAACGTGAACGCAGCACGTCAGGCCGCGGGCGGAGTCGACATAGAACGGCTGGCCAGCGTGCAGTGGTCAAAGGACGGGCTTCGGGCGGCTTTGTATATCGACGGCAGCGCGCAGGCTATCTTCGACTTTGGTATGCGCTGCGGCTACTGCAAAATGAACTTCCCAAACTTTCTGGATGAGCAGAGCAGCGGCTGGCGGAAATCAAACCACGCGTGGGATGATGCGGTGCTGCTGAAGTTCGAGGCAGAGATCTACGCGTAGGGCTTTGCGATGGAGCACTTCACCACCCATTGCGACGCTCTTCCATCGCAGGCCTAAGCCGTAGCCCGCAATGAAATTCGCCGCACGCTAATCTCACCTTCGCGTTTGCGCGTCTGGGCAATGTCATACGAAGACTGCATCCGCATGAGCGTGTCCATCTTCACGCCAAACGCCTTTTCGATCCGGAGAGCCATTGACCCTGAGAGGTCAGCCTTGCCGTTGAGCAGGCTTGACAGAGTGGGCCGCGACACGCCCAGCGCCCTGGCGGCTGCGGTCACGGTTAGCCCAGAAGCTTCAACGATCTCTGTCCGAATAAAATCGCCGGGATGCGGCGGGTTCTTCATGGCCATGATGTATCTCCCCTGCACCTAGTGGTAGTCCTCTAAATTTACGTCGCAGATTTCGCGTTCTGCGAAATCAATGCGAAAAGTCAATCGTCGATTCGCCGTCACACTCAGACCCCATGTCCCCTTGCGATCACCGGTCAACGTATGAGCCTTCCACGAAGGAAGCATGCGCAATTCTTCTGGGTCGTTCATATCATCAAGAAGGGCGAACATTTTGCGGAGCTTATCGACTGTCTCGGGTGGGACGCCCTTTGCGATGTCTTCCGCGTAGAGCCTCTTCAGGCCTTTATGCGTGAAGTTTCTTACCTTCATGGAAGAAAAGTGTAGCCCGTAGCCTAACACTTGTCAATCGCGTACAGGTCACCGAGCCAACAACGAATTATACGGGCAGCTCCACGATGCGCTGGTAGAAGCTGAGTGCAGCGTCGCCCTGCTTCAGTTCGCGGGTCCGCTGCAGCGTGCCGTAGCGTTCGGCCAGCGGCGTGCGCTTGGCGTGTTCGGCGATAACCAGGGCGTCTTCCGCAAGCAGGCGGGCGGAGGCGGTGCTGCCCAGCAGCCCCAGAACCTGCTCATACTCTTTCGGAGCGTCGTAGGGCGGGTCGAGGAAGATGATGTCCTGCACGCTCTGCTGCTGTTGTAGCCGGTCCAGCGCGGCAAGTGCAGAGCGCTCATGGATCATGAAGTTACGGCCGATACCCAGCAGCTTCAGGTTTTCGCGGATAGCGGTGAGAGCGGGCGGCGCGTTCTCCGCAAAGTGAGCGTGCAGTGCGCCGCGGCTTAACGCTTCCAGCCCAACCGCGCCGGAACCGGCGTAGAGGTCGGTAAATCGAGCCCCGGCAATGCGCGGAGCCAGTACGTTGAAGAGCGTTTCCCGCAGCCGGTCGCTGGTGGGCCGCGTCTCCATGCCACGCGGAGCGGTAAGAACGCGGGAACGGTATTCTCCTGCAATGATGCGCATACATTTGATTCTAGTGCCAGTCCCGCCCGCTCGCGGCCCGGCTCCGCTCTACAATGAAGGAATGAGGGCAATCGCTTGATGCGTGGATGGTCGTTTCCGCTGGGACGGGTGTTGGGCGTAGAGGTCCGCATCCACACGTTCTTTCTTCTGCTGCTTGGTTTGAGCATCGCAGAGTCGAACGGCGTGGGTGGCTCTGCCATGCGTGGCGTAGCGCTTTGGCTGGGGCTGCTGCTCGCCCTCGCCGTGCGCGAAATCGCGCGCGCCCTCACTGCAGCCTACTTCGGCATGGATCTGCGCGGCATTCTACTGCTGCCGATCGGTGGCCTGCTCGCCTTCACCACAGGCTCAAGAGAAGAGTCAGCCAGCGGCCAGCGTGCCGAAAAGGCGATTGCCATGGCTGGCCCGGCGGCGAACTTTGCGTTTGCGCTTCTGATAGCTGGGCTGATCTACGGCTCCACCTCGCAGCTGAATGTGCTGGAGCGTCCACTGATGACGTCCCTGCACCTTGTGCGCTCGCTGCTGTGGCTACAGGCTGCCCTGGGCGCCATCCACCTGCTGCCGGCGTATCCGCTGGACGCGGGGAGAATTTTGCGTGCAGAACTGGTGCGCACGCGCGGTTCGGCGAATGCTACACGCCTGGCCGGTGGTCTTGGCATGCTGCTTGCCATGGCGTTGATAGCAGCGGGCATCGTCTTCTTCCAGAGCGCGTGGGTGGTGATGGCGGGCTTCTTTGTGCTGATGGGCGGGCAGATGGAGGAGCAGGGTCACGTGCTGCAATCCGTAGTGGATACGGTAAAGATGCGCGACATCATGCTGACAGATTTCTCCACGCTCTCTGCATCCGACACGTTTGAAGATGCGATGAGCAAATCCATCCACACCCTGCAGGATAATTTTCCCGTCCTGCGCGGCAACAGCATCGTGGGCGTGGTCTCGCGCTCCAGCATTCTGGAAGCGTTGCACCGCGAAGGCAACGGCTACGTGCAGGGCATCATGCAGCGCGGGTTCCGCGCAGCGCAGCCGGACGATACGCTGGGCAAAGTCTTTCGCAGCCTCACGGCTGGCCCTGCGCTGGAACTGGTTCCTGTAGTGGAAGGCGAGCGCGTCGTGGGCATTGTGACGCTGCAGAACCTGAAGCAGTCCATCGGTCTCTTTGCCGAGACGCAGCGCACACGGAGCGAAGAAGAGTGAGCGACGGCGCGGAACAAGCACCGCTACCTGTTTCCGATAAGCCTTTGGCTCCGGGACTCTACCTGGTGGCGACGCCCATCGGCAACCTGGAAGACATCACCCTGCGGGCACTGCGCGTGCTGCAGAGCGTGGACCGCATCGCCTGCGAAGA
>DASWOP010000130.1:0-2270 GCA_036404255.1 Acidobacteriaceae bacterium
CAGTCGAAGGGTTCAGCTAAATTCATTAAATCTTCTCCAGTTGCTCCGTGTAGGCCTTCAGCACATCCCGCCGCAGCACGTAGCGCACGTTCTTGCCCTCGCGCACAGCGTCCACCAGCCCCGCCACTTCCAGCTCTTTCATGTGGTGCGAGAGCGTGGCCGCGCCAATATCCTGGCTGGCCAGCAACTGGCAGCAGGGGCAGGCCTCCTCCGCTTCGCCAACCTTCTTCAGGATCTCGTACCGGCGCGGATCACCCAGCGCCCGCGCAATCAATCCAAACTGCTTATCCTGTAACTTCACCACAGCCATCTTTGAATCCTAGCAAACATCCACCTCTCCCATTTGCGGTGCTGCTTCCTGCATCCAAATCCTTTAGGATAAGAACAACCATGAAACTTTCAGATTATGTTGTTGGCTTCGTTGCGGATCTGGGCATCAAGGACGCTTTCCTCGTAACCGGAGGCGGAGCCATGCACCTCAACCAGTCTCTCGGGGCTGAAACCCGCCTGCGCGCCATCTGTAACTCCCACGAGCAGGCCGCCGCCATCTGCGCCGAAGGCTACGCCAAAGCCACCAATGGCCTCGGTTTCTGTATGGTCACCACCGGACCCGGCGGCACCAACGCCGTCACCGGCGTCGCCGGTGCCTGGCTGGACTCCACCCCCGTCCTCTACGTCTCCGGACAGGTCAAGCGCCCCGACCGCATGTTTGACGCCAAGACCGGCAAGCCCCTCGGTATGCGCCAGCTCGGTGTGCAGGAAGTCGACATCTGCTCCATCGTCAAACCCATCACCAAGTACGCTGAGACGGTCCTTGACCCCCTCGACATCCGTTACCACATGGAGAAGGCCGTCTACCTCGCCCTCCACGGCCGCCCCGGCCCTGTCTGGATCGATATTCCATTGGACGTCCAGGCCTCGCCCATTCCCGACCCATCCACGCTCCGCAGCTTTGATCCCGCCGAAGTCGGCGACCTGACCGGCACCGCCGATATCCCCGTCGAAGTCGCCCGCGTTATTGCCGAATTCAACAAGTCCGACCGCCCCCTGCTCTTCGCCGGCAACGGCATCCGCCTGGCCCGCGCCGAAAAGGAATTCGAAGAGCTCCGCAAGCTCCTTGGCGTCCCCACCGTCGCCACCTGGTGCGCCGCCGACCTCGTTCCGTCGGATGACCCAACCTACGTTGGCCGTCCCGGCTCCGTTGCCGCCCGCGGCGCAAACTTCGCCCTTCAGAACTGTGACTTCCTCCTCGCCATCGGCGTCCGTCTGGACTTCGCCATCACCGGCTACGCCCCGCAGAACCTCGCCCGCGAAGCCCACAAGGTCGCGGTCGATATCGACGCCGCCGAGCTCGGCAAGCTCCACCCGCACCTGCAGCAGCCCGTCTGCGCCGATGCCAAGGCCTTCCTCACCGAGCTTCTCAAGCACAAGGACCAGCTCAAGCCGAAGAATCACAAGGCCTGGCTTGACCGCTGCGCCGACTGGAAGACCCGCTATCCCGTCGTCACCGACGAGCATCGCAAGCCCGAAGGCCCCGTCAGCATCTTCAACCTCGCCGAAGTCCTCGGCGAAGAGGTGAAGCCCGCCGACCGTCTCGTCGTCGGCAACTCCGGCAGCGGCATTGAGATCTACCTGCTCGCCTGCCCCACCCTGCACTCGCAGCGGCTTTATCACACCGCCGGCCTTGGCTCCATGGGTTACGCCATCCCCATGGCCATTGCCGTTTCCATCGCCAACCCCGGCCGCGAAGTCATCGCCGTAGACGGCGACGGCGGCTTCCAGTTCAATATTCAGGAACTGGAGACCATCCACCGCCTGCAGCTTCCCATTAAATTCTTCGTGCTCAATAACAACGGCTACTCGTCCATCCGCGCCTCGCAAAAGGCCTACTTCGGCAAAGCGAACCTCGGCGCGGACAGTGACTCCGGCCTCACCATCCCCAATCTCACCCGCGTCGGCAACGCCTACCTGCTCGGCACCGCCGAGATCATGGACCAGACCCACCTCCGCGAAGATGTCCGCAAGGTGCTCGCCATGAAGGGCCCAGTCGTCTGCGACGTCCACGTGTTGCCTGACGAAGTTCGCGCCCCGCGCCTGCAGAGCTACCAGAAGCCCGACGGCAGCTTCGTCTCCAAGCCCCTGGAAGATCTCTTCCCCTTCCTTCCCCGCGAGGAGTTCCTCGCCAACATGATCGTCAAACCTCTGCCGGAGTAGCTCCGAATGAAGACCTACGGCATCATGCAGGGCCGGCTCTCACCGCCGGAAGATGG
>DASWOP010000131.1:0-11835 GCA_036404255.1 Acidobacteriaceae bacterium
TCCGCGGGCACGGCGCGTTCGCCAAGTGAGTCTTTTTCGATACGCGCAGGCTGGCTCATTGCGGCTTCTCCGGCTTCGTGCAAATACTACTCTCGCACCAGAGTACGGGAAGAGCCCAAACTCACGATGTGATCTGTGTCTCTGCACATATTCCCCTGCTCGGGCTTAACATGGCAGAGGAAGAGAGAGACTGAATGAAAAGCGCCATCGAAACGATGAAGACACGCCGCAGCATCCGCACGTATACGCGGCAGACGGTGGAACGGGAGATTATCGAGGAGATCATTGACTGCGCGCGCCTGGCGCCGACGGCGATGAACGACCAGCCGTGGGAGTTTGTGGTCATTACCGGCAGAGAGGATCTCGCCTGCATTCCGCAGCTTCTGGGGCACGCAGAGTTCATCGCAACCGCTGCTTTTTGCGTGCTTGTGCTGGCACGTGAGACCTCCTGCGCCATGGAAGACTGCTGCGCCGCCACGCAAAACCTGCTCCTTGCCGCCGAAGCCCACGGGCTGGGCGCCTGCTGGGTAGCCGGTGCGCAGCAGGCCTACGCGCCTGTGGTAGCCAAGGCCTTTGGCGCGCCGGAGACGCACAAGCTCATCAGCATCGTCTCGGTGGGACATTCTTCAGAAACCCCCGAGATCCTCAAACGTCCTCTGTCCGACGTTCTGCACTGGGAGCAGTTCTAGGCCGCTTTAACCAGCTTTCGGCCAGACTCTGCATAGAAACTGCTCTCGTGACCTATGTCACAGCCTGAGCCATTGGTTCTGCCTATGCTGAAAGCAGCGCCGCTTGGGATTGTGAACCGCGCCTGTTGCAGCAGCAGCCAGCGCGTCTGACCCTCATGCAGTGGCAGGTGGCAAAGCACTACCCCGCCACCCCGTGCCGAGGAGAGCCGATGACAGCAACAGCCGAACAGGCAACCTACATCAATGAATCGGTAATCTTCGATTGTCTGAGCAAGACAACGCAGCCGGAGCCCGCCCGCGTTCGAGCCATCTTTGCCAAAGCGAGGGCAATGCAGGGCCTTAGCTTCGACGAGACGGCCACGCTCATCGCGCTTCAGGATCCAGAACTGATGGACGAGCTGTTTGCCACGGCGCGCGCCCTGAAGGAAGAGATCTACGGCTCGCGGCTGGTGATGTTTGCGCCACTCTACATCAGCAACCGCTGCACCAATGAGTGCAGCTACTGCGCCTACCGCGCCAGCAATCACAACCTGCACCGGATCACCTTATCGCAGGAAGAGATTGCCGCCGAGATCAAGGTCGTCATTGAGCAGGGCCACAAGCGCGTGCTTGTGGTCGCCGGCGAATCGTATCCGGACTCAAACAGCCTGGACTACGTCTACAAAGCCATTGAAACCATCTACGCCACGCACAGCGGCAACGGAGAGATTCGCCGCGTCAACGTGAATATCGCACCGTTGCCGGTGGAGGATTTCCGCAAGCTGAAGGCCACCGGCATCGGCACCTATCAATGCTTCCAGGAGACCTATCACCGCGAGAGCTACTCCCGCGTTCACACCCATGGCAGAAAGTCCGACTATGACTGGCGCGCCACGGTGATGGATCGCGCCATGGAAGCTGGCATCGACGATGTAGGCATCGGCCCGCTCCTCGGCATCTACGACTGGCGCTTTGAGCTACTGGCCATGTTGCAGCATATCCACCACCTGGAAGAGCGCTTCGGCTGCGGCCCGCACACCATCAGTGTTCCGCGCCTGGAGCCAGCCGCCGGAACAGACTTTACCGCGACCACGCCATGGAAGGTGAGCGACGCCGACTTCCTGAAGCTGATCGCGATTCTGCGGCTCACCGTTCCCTACACCGGCATGATCATGTCCACGCGCGAGTCGGCTGCTGTGCGCCACAAGAGCTTCCAGATCGGCATCTCGCAGACTTCGGCGGGCAGCCGCACCGACCCGGGCGGCTATGAGCGCGAGCAGGGCGACTTCCAGAGCAGCCAGTTTGCCGTGGGCGATACGCGACCGCTGGACGCAGTCGTGCGCGAGATTGCAGAGATGGGGTTCACACCGTCGTTCTGCACCGCCTGCTATCGCACTGGCCGCACCGGCGTGGACTTTATGGACGTGGCCAAGCCCGGAGCCATCAAGTATCACTGCGAGCCCAATGCACTCTCCACCTTCACCGAATACCTGGAAGATTACGCCAGCCCGGCAACTAAATTGGCAGGTAAACAGCACATGCTGCACCAGATTGAGCTGATGGACGCAAAGCAGAAGAGCATTGCAATCCCCATGGTTCAGGCTGTACGCGGCGGCAAGCGCGACGTGTTTGTATAGCTTCAGACGGAGCGGATAATGCCTCGATTGGCTCACGAAGAGATCGTCAGCTGGCTGCGTGAGACCGATCCTGCGGCGCTGGAGCAACTCTTCGCTCGCGCTGACGCAACCCGCCGTACGCACGTCGGCGACGCCGTCCACCTGCGCGGGCTGATCGAAATTTCAAACCACTGCGTACGCCAATGCCACTACTGCGGCCTGCGCTCCGAGCGCTCCATCTCCCGCTATCGCATGTCGCGCGAAGAAATTCTGGCATGCGCTCACACCGCCGTCCGGCTGGGCTTCGGCTCGGTCGTGCTGCAGGCAGGCGAAGACTTTGGCATCGACGCCGCGTGGCTTGCAGAGATTCTTCGCTCCATCAAAGCAGAGACGCCGCTGGCGATCACGCTAAGCCTGGGCGAGAGACTCTCCGACGAACTGAAACTGTGGCGCGATGTCGGCGCGGACCGCTACCTCCTCCGTTTCGAGACCTCCGATCCGGCGCTCTATGCCGCAATTCACCCGCAGCGAGGTACCGCGGTAAGCGACCGCATCGCCCTGCTGCACCAACTCCGCGAGCTTGGCTACGAAATTGGCAGCGGCGTGATGACCGGCATTCCCGGGCAAACCTACGATATGCTGGCACGCGACATTGAGCTCTTCGAAGCGCTCGATCTGGACATGATCGGCATTGGCCCCTTCCTCGCGCATCCGGATACGCCGCTGGGTGCGAACGATGCGGCAACCGCTGGAGAAGACCAGGTTCCCAGCAGCGAATGGATGGTACTGAAGACGGTAGCGCTGACGCGGCTGGTCTGCCCCCAAGCGAATCTGCCCAGCACCACGGCACTGGCCACCATCAACACAGTGGATGGCCGCGAACACGGGTTGGAGAGCGGGGCGAATGTCTTTATGCCCATCCTGACCCCGGCCCCCTACCGACAGATGTACGAGATCTACCCTGGCAAAGCCTGCATTGACGAAGACGTGACGCAATGCAATCACTGCCTGCGCGAGCGGATTGACCGGCTGGGAAGATTTGTGGGCGAAGGCCCCGGCGGCAGATACACCCGTGAGGATTCAAGGGCAGAGCCACTGCCGAGAAAAGGTCCTCGCTGGAGAATGCAGCAGCAGACTGCGCCCCAGCTTGTAGTGTTGCCATAACCTTTTTGGAAAAAGACGATGCGATCCCAGCACCTCTCCATTCGATTCATGAGATGCTGTAAACAAAATGTGTTGCGAGTGTGAAATAATTCTCATATTGAATTTCCCCGGAATTGAGGCACGAAGTTGATTACCAGCACGATCTGCGAGTCATGGTTCGTTCAGGCCATGATCAAGGCAACCTCTGACATGTGGCTCAAGGGGTGGGATGAACGCAACGGCGGCAATGTCAGTCTCCGTCTTACCGATGAAGATGTAGCTCCCTACCTGACACAATTTCAGCAAACAAACCTGGTCACGCTGGATGAGCCTATTCCCGAATTGGCAGGCCAGTACTACCTGGTCACCGGCACCGGCAAATTCTTCCGCAATGTCCAGATCCACCCCACCGGCACGCTCGGCCTGCTCCAGGTCACTCCTGACGGTACGAGTGCGCGCATCCTCTGGGGATACAGCGATGGCGGTGGCCCCACCTCGGAACTCTCGTCGCATCTGCGCTCGCACTGGGTCCGCCAGCAGGCCTCCGGCGGCGCGGACCGCGTGGTGATGCACTGCCACGCTACCAACCTGATCGCGCTCACCTACGTGCTGAAGCCCTGCTCTGCCCACATCACCCGCGCGCTGTGGGAGATGAGCACGGAGTGTCTCGTGGTCTTCCCCGCCGGCGTCGGCGTGCTGCCGTGGCTGGTACCGGGAACAGATGATATTGGTCAGGCGACCGCGAAGCTGATGGCGGAGCATCCCATCGTGCTCTGGCCCTTCCACGGAGTCTTTGGCACCGGGCCCACGCTGGACGACGCCTTCGGCCTGATTGACACTGCGGAAAAAGCCGCCGAAATCCTGGTCAAGGTGCTGTCGATGGGTGGCAAAAAGCAATCCATCTCCACGCAGAATCTCCGTGATCTCGCGAGCCGTTTTGCCGTGAAGCCAATGGCCGCTGCCCTTGAGCTCGAAGACTGGGCCTAGCGCACTCCCAAGCGCCTAACCGCACCGATGCATTGAAAGGGACAATCGCAATGTCATTCACTCTTGCCTTACCGCGCATCAGCCTGAGTGGGCCAGATGCAATCCTCGATTCAGTCGCCTGGCTGGAGCAGCAGGGCTTCTCCAAAGTCCTTATCCTGACGGACCAGATCATCCGCAAACTGGATGGAGCCAAGCTCCTGCTCTCCTCGCTGGACGCAAAGAAAATCTCTTACTCCATCTTCGATGCCATCGGGCCGAACCCCACCGTGGCTGTCGTCAATCAGGCATTTGCAGTGCTGCAGCACGATGCGCCCGACGCAATCGTCGCTCTGGGCGGCGGCAGCGTGATTGATACCGGAAAAGCCATTCGCATTCTCTCCGCGAACCCCGGCCCCATCAACCAATATGAGGGCGTGCATCACGAACTCAAGATCGGCCTGCCACTGGTCGCTATCGCTACCACCTCCGGCACCGCCGCTGAAGTGACCAGCAACGCCGTCATCACAGACACGGACCGCCACGTCAAGATGGTCATCATCAGCCACGCCACCATTCCAGACATTGCGGTCAACGATCCCATCGCGGTTAAATCCATGCCGCCGGGCACTACCGCCGCAACCGGCATGGATGCGCTGACGCATGCGATTGAAGCCTACGTCTCCAAAGGCGCTCACCCTCTGACAGATCCAACCGCACTGGCTGCGATTCGCATCATCCCGCGCTGGCTGCCCATCGCGTACAAGGATGGCTCCAATCTGGAGGCTCGCGAGCAGATGGCGACTGCGCAATTTCTCGCAGGCATGGCCTTCAACAATGCAGGGCTGGGCTGTGTTCATTCGCTGGCGCATCAGCCGGGTGCAACCCATAATCTTCCGCATGGCGTATGCAACGCCATCCTGCTTCCCATCGTCGAGGAGTTCAACCGCGACGTCGCGCAGGCTCGCTTTGCAACGATCGCAGAGGCGATGGGCGTAGACATCACGGGACTCAGTGTGGAAGAGGCTTCGAAGGCTGCGCTCGCTGCAATTCGTGCGTTGGCAAAGTCGGTCGATATTCCCAGCGGCTTTGCAGCGCTCGGCATTGTGGAAGCGGACATCGAGCAATGGATTGAGCCTGCGTTGCACGATCCCTGCACGCCCGGCAATCCTAAAACACTCACGCCAAATGATGTGCGTACGCTATACAAGCAGGCACTATAGCGGTTGGCTTACCCATAAAACAACCGGCGTTTGCATGCAGGAACATCAGCATGCAAACGCCGGCTTTAGTAAGTGGCAATTAGCGGAACAGGTTGGTTTTGGCCAGGTCGAGTATCTCATCGCCGCGGCCATTCAGAATCGCCTTCACCATGTAGAGGTTGAAGTCCACGATCTGGTCCAGCTTGAGCGAAGGCGGCATCGCCAGCTCCTGCCGGTTTACCGCTATATCAACCAGTGCAGGGCCGTCGTGCGCGAAAGCCTGCTCCAGCGCCGAACGCACCTGCCCCGGATCATCCACGTGAATGCCCAGAATGCCTGCACCCTCCGCGATCTTCGCGAAGTCGGGATTCACCAGATCCGTTGCATGACTCAGAAAACCGGTGGCCTTCATCTCCAGTTCCACAAAGCCCAGCGATCCATTGTTGAAGACCACCATCTTGACCGGAAGATTCAACTGTCGCAGCGACAGTAGATCGCCCATCAGCATAGACATGCCACCGTCTCCAGAGAGTGTCACCACTTGGCGCCCGGGATAAGTGATCTGTGCGCCGATCGCCTGTGGCAGTGCGTTGGCCATCGATCCATGGTTGAACGAACCCAGCAGCCGCCGTTTTCCGTTCATCGTCAGATAGCGTGCGCCCCATATGACCGGCGTACCCACATCCACGGTGAAGACTGCATCTTCTGCCGCCAGTTCGTCCAGCACCTTCGCCACATACTGAGGATGGATCGGTGGCTCTCCCGGCTTCCCGGTTGCCAGATCATCCAGCCCCTTGCGCGCCTCCTTGTAATCCTTTAGCGCAGCATCCAGATGCTTGCGCTCCTTCTTTGCTTTAATCCTTGGGAGCAGTGCACGCAGCGTTTCGCCGATGCCGCCCACCACGCCGAGATCAACCCGGCTGCGCCGCCCCATCTGCTCTTCACGAATATCGACCTGGAGTATCCGCGCATCCTTTGGGTAGAACTGCTGGTACGGAAAATCAGTTCCCAACATGAGCAGCGTGTCGCAGTTTTTCATCGCCTGATAGCCGGAAGAAAAGCCGAGCAACCCCGTCATGCCCACATCGTAGGGATTGTCGTACTCGACGAACTCTTTCCCGCGCATCGCGTGCACGATGGGCGATTGCAGTTTCCCTGCCAGCGCCACTAGTTCATCATGTGCATCGGCGCAGCCCGCTCCCGCCAGAATAGTGATCTTTTCCGCGTGGTTCAGTTCCCCGGCCAGCTTTTCCAGTTCTGCCGCTGCCGGAACTACCTCCGACTGTGCATACGAGAACGAAACGCGCCGCTCTTCATTCACTGCATTCGCCAGCGCAACGTCGCCCGGAATCACCAGCACCGCCACGCCTTTTTTTGCCAGCGCGGTCTGTATCGCCAGTTCCAGCAGACGAGGCATCTGCGAAGGATGCGAAACCAGTTCGCAAAAATGACTGCATTCTTTGAACAGCAGTTCCGGATGCGTCTCCTGAAAATATCCGCTGCCAATCTCCTGCGATGGAATATGCGCCGCGATGGCCAGCACCGGGACGCGGCTGCGATGCGCATCGTAGAGGCCATTGATCAAATGCAGATTGCCCGGCCCGCAACTGCCGGCACATACGGCCAGCTTGCCAGTCAGTGCAGCTTCGGCCCCGGCTGCGAAGGCAGCTGTCTCTTCATGCCGCACTCCAATCCAGCTGATCCCGTGGCGCACACGGATCGAATCCGTGATGCCGTTCAGCGAATCGCCTGCAACACCGTAGATTCGCTCCACTCCGGCAGCGGCCAGCACCTCAACAAAAAGCTCTGCAACTTTCTTTGCCATTTTTCACGATTCCCGCTGGCTCAGCCGGATATGAATGAATCCAGCCCATTCGGTCTGGCGGCAGCTAGGACCTTTCTATCTCTTAGATGCAGGCTCGTAGGAAGCCGCAGCAGGAATCCGAAATCGATAGGCCGTAAGGTACCGCATTCCGGGACACGTGCTCCTTCACCGTGCAGTTCCTGCATGCTCCTTTGCTTCACGCAGCAGCGGTTGGTCCGCATCAGCACTCTTCCAGTTTTGCAGGAACGCCCTATACGCCGCATTACTGCTCTCCACATCGCCCATCTCCGCAAACGCCGCGCCCAGCCCAGCCTGCGCCAGCGCATACACCGGCGCCCGCCCCAGGTATGCAGGCCCGCGATGCTCCAGCACCTGCTGAAAATCCACGACCGCCAACTGCGTCTGATGCGCTCTCATGTACGCAACGGCGCGCAGGTACATCACGATGGAGACCGCGTCGTACTGGCGCACATTCTCCAGCGTGGCCAACGCTCCGGTTGCATCTCCCGCGCGAATCATCGCCGCAGCACGCAACTCTGGAACATAAAATTTCTGCACCGGCACGCTCGCCGGAAATGCGGTAGCCAGATCGCTCGTCATCGCCTCTGCCGTAGAAGCCTCACCGCACATGGTCTCGCTCATCGCAATGTGAAACTGTGTCCGCTGCGAGGCTGGCGTACTCCCCCTGACATCCAACGCCTCCTGCGCCATCGCAACTGTTCCTTCGCATTCATTCGCCAGCGCGCGGTCATACGCTCCCTGCGCCAGCAGATTCACCGCCACATCATTCAGTTTTCCCGGCGCTTCATCACCCAGGCTCCGCTGCTGTGCCAGCTTCGCCGCGCCACGCCATACCTGTTGCGCCAGCCGCCATTGGCCGGTGTTATCCAGGTAGAGCCCATACTCCATCTTGCCGGCCAGATCATTGCTGTTCCCAATCCGCATCGTCAGCCGGGCAACTGCATCCTGCTCGCCCTGCAGATACGCAGTGGTCAGCAGCAGCCCCGGCTGCGCAAATCCATTGCGTTCGCCTTGCTGCGCCATCTGCTCCGCCGTCTCAAAACGTCCCAGCCCGATCAGCGCCGCACCTGTCTGCGCATACGTACTCGCGGTATATGGATGCTGGCCGCCAGCCTGCTGCGCAGCATTGAAGGCTTCATTGTAGTTTCCAGTCGCAGCGTTCAGCCGCGCTGCGCGCAGTTGCAGGGCGGTGCCACTCTCTCCGAGGCCGTTCAATACACCCAGAACCTCTTGAGCCTTGTCCCATGCTCCGGCGTAGAGATCGTTGGCAAATGCGGCGTAGAGCTTCTGCCGCGCGCTCAACTTACCAGACAATGCGAAGGCGCGTGCTGCATACTGTGCCGCATCCCCCTCGGCGTGGATCGCTTCGCTCGCATCCGCCAGCCGCATGTACGCCAACGCAAAATCAGGATCGGCAGCCGTTGCATTTTGATACAGCAGCGCTGCCGTCACCGGATCACCCTCAGCCATGAAGCGCTCTGCGTACGCATACGCCGACAGCGCCACCCAGGAAGCGGTTGCCGCCTGCCTGAAATCCACATGAGTCGCTGCAATGTTCTTCTGCGGCTCACCCAGCGCGGCTCGCAATCTCTCTGTCGCGCGATCCATAGCATCTATCAGATGATCCAGGTCGGGAGATTCTTCCTGCACGCTGGCCACCGTCACTCCAGCTTCGGAATTGATCGCACTCAACCCCAGGGTAAATTTTCCATTCGCCTGCTCCACATAGCCAGCGATATATACCTTGGCACCATAACTGATAGCGATCGGTCGAACGCGCTCCGGCGTCAGCGCATCGAATTCGTGGTCTTTTCCCAACCCCGCCTTAAGCTGCTCGTCAGAAAGCACGCTGAAATATCCAGCGTTGTCCAACTCGATCGCCACAGCCTGTCGCAGCCCCTGATCCAGCAGCGAATTTCCCGTCCGGTTCACAATCACGCCAACCAGCACGCCGTCTCCGGCCTGCAGCACCGGCCGCGGTCGATGCTTCGCGTAATAGATCCAGCCGCCAATCACTATGCCTGTTACCACCAGCACTACAGCCAGCGCATACACCATCTTCCGTCTGCGCTCGCGCCGCAATCTCGCTCCAGGAGTATCGCGACGCATTACCTCCGCCAGTTCACGATTCTCGCCGCTGCCATGAAACGATGCGGCATTCTCATAGTGCGGCTCCGCAATCGGCTCGGCTGCTTCTTCTGGCTCGTTCGCCGCACTCGCTGAAGCAACAGCATGCGCAACCGACTCTAACTTGCTTCCTGGCGCAGACGGGATCCACTTCACGTCCTGACGCGTCACAGCTCGGATCTGGGCAGACTGTCGGCTCACCTCGCGCCGGTCACGAGCCACGGGATCATTGTTGCGCTCATGTGGAATAACTGCGGGTGCGGAAAACCGTCTGCTGAACCAGCCCTTCCGTGTCTTAACGCGCGCCAGGGCGATCTTCAATTCCTCCGGAGTTTGATAGCGATCTGCACGAACCTTCTCCAGCGCCTTCAGCACGATCTTTTCCAGCACCTTTGGCACAGCGCGATTCCAGTCGCGAATCGGCTCCGGATCGCGGCTGAGCAGACCCACAAAAACCAGCGCGCTGGTCGCACCGTTGAACGGCACTTGCCCGGTAGCCATCTCGTACAGCACTGTACCCAGAGAAAATATATCGCTGCGGCCATCCAGCGACTCGCCCCGCGCCTGCTCCGGAGACATATACGCCACCGTGCCCACGGCCGATCCAGCAGCCGTCAGATCCACCCGCGTCACTGAAGCCGAGAGATCGATCTTGGCCAGGCCGAAGTCCAGTATCTTGACGCAGGTCGCTCCGCTTGCCGTCTGCACCAGAAAGATGTTTGCCGGCTTGATGTCGCGATGCACAACGCCCTTGCTGTGCGCCTCCGTCAGCGCTTCAGCCGTCTGGACGCCTACCGCCACAATTTCTTCCATTTGGAGGGCGCCCCGCTCAATCCGCTCGCGCAGCGTCTCTCCCTCTAGCAACTCCATCACCATGTAGGGTTTGCCGTCGTGCTCACCAATGTCGAATATGGTGGCGATATGTGGATGATTCAACGCAGAAGCAGCGCGCGCCTCCCGCAGAAAACGCGCGCGAACACCAGCCTCTTCAAAATTGGCATTCAGTATCTTGATCGCCACTTCGCGATGCAGACGTGGATCGTACGCTCGCAGCACCGTACCCATGCCGCCAGCTCCCAGTTGGCCCCGAATTTCGTATGGACCAAAAAACTGGCCAATCTCCGGCATTATGTCTCTTTCATCATTCGTACCAATATCATTCGTGCCAATAGCATGGCCATTTGGCTCTTCCCTGCACAGCATCCAGACAGTTGAGCCATGATACGCACCTGCGCGGTAGAATTCCTAATAACAAGATTATGAAGGATGTTAAGCGCGAACCCTTTCGCTTCCCTGCCCATGAGTTTGCACAAAAAACATATTCAGAGCTCTTCTGCCTCCGCTGGGCAGCCGCTCTCCCGTGTCCAGTCACCGCAGACCCTGCTGATTGACGCTGACGACACCCTGTGGGAGAACAACATCTACTTTGAACAGGCAATCTCCTCGTTCATCTCCTATGTGAACCATCGTACCTATACACCGCAGGAGGTTCGCCTGCATCTCAACCGCCACGAGATGGCCACCATCCGCGCGCATGGCTACGGTCTGAAGAGCTTCCGTATGTCGCTGGTCCGCTGCTTTGAAGAGCTGGCAAGCAAGCCCGTCACGCCGGAGATGCACCACGAAATTCTCAGCTTTACAGACGCCATCGCAGCAGACGAGATGGAGTTGATCTCCGGTGTGGCAGAGACATTGCACCAGCTCTCCGCGCGCCATACCGTATGGCTGGTAACCAAGGGCAACGACGCCGAGCAGCGCAACAAGCTCCAGCGGTCTCAACTGGCCCACCTCTTCCACGGAGTAGAGGTTCTTCCCGAGAAGAACGAGCTAGCCTACCGCACTCTCATCACCCGCCGCGGCTGGGATGCCGCAAACACATGGATGATCGGCAACAGCCCAAAGAGCGACATCAACCCCTCGCTTGCCGCCGGCCTGCACGCCATCTTCATCCCCCACGCCCATACGTGGATCATGGAAGAGGCCGAACTCTCCACCCCGCCCGACGGAAAGCAGTTGATCGAGCTCTCAAATTTCACCCAGTTGGCGGATATTTTCTAACTGCTTCCCGCTCTCCAATGCAAGTGGATATCCTCACCCTGAAATCGCCTCATTCTGGGTTATACTGAATAACGGATTGGCACCTGCAGCCTGGCTCTATTTGCGCCACAGCATGCGGAGGTGGCGAAATTGGCAGACGCACTAGCTTGAGGTGCTAGCGCCGCAAGGCATAGGGGTTCAAGTCCCCTCCTCCGCACCATCCACATAATAAA
>DASWOP010000132.1:0-5418 GCA_036404255.1 Acidobacteriaceae bacterium
GATGGCATACTGAATCGCCGCGCGAACCAGCCGTTTCGATCCCGTGATCGAGATCGGCTTGATCCCAACACCGGAATCCAGGCGAATCTTCTTCTTGGTTCCCTTCAGCATGTCGTCATTGATGAAGCTGATGACCTTCGCCGCTTCCGGCGTTCCTTCGCGGAACTCAATGCCCGCATAGATGTCTTCTGTATTCTCGCGGAAGATGGTCACGTTCAGCTTCTCAGGAGCCTTCACAGGGCTGGGCACACCGGCATAGTACTTCACCGGACGCACGCACTGGTACAGATCCATGAGCTGGCGTAGCGCCACGTTCAGCGAGCGGATGCCGCCACCCACCGGCGTCGTCAGCGGTCCTTTGATGGAGACGCGGAAGTCCATCGTCGCCTTCACGGTATCGTCGGGCAGCCAGTTCTTGGTCTGGCGATAGGCCTTCTCGCCCGCCAGAACTTCGTACCACTTCACGGACCGCTTGCCGCCGTAAGCCTTCTCGACCGCGGCGTCAAAGACGCGCTGCGAGGCCTTCCAGATGTCGCGGCCTGTGCCATCGCCTTCAATAAAGGGGATGATCGGATGGTTGGGGATGGTGTACTTTCCGTCTGCGTACTGGATGGCTTCGCCACCCTCAGGCAGGGCGATGCCGTTGTAACTGGATTGCATGGGTGATGGTCCTCACGAGTGCATCGGATGAGTGCGAAATTAAAGCTATCACTCACGAAATAGGACTGGCAACGCGCCCGTCCTATTACCGCACAGATGTGCGATCTCTTTACCACTGCCCTGCTCGCTCCGCCTGGGTTAGTTTTCCAGCTCCGAACCAAACGGCGCTCCGCCCCACGCATATAAGCCTGCATCGCTCGATTGCTGCAACAGCCCATTGATCACGTCGTCTGGAAACCGCCGCACATAGATCGTTGCCCAGCCGATCTCCCAGCCTTCTATTGTTTTCGGAAGGTGTTGCTTCTTGTGCTTGGACGCCGCCTCAATTGGGGTTGGATCTACGATGCCGCGCGTCACCACATGCACCAGCAGATGTAGCCTCCCCTTATCGTAGTTGTAGAGCGGCTCGCCATTCAGCTCTCCATACTCTGCGATCTGGACAAGCGCGGCTGCGGATTGAATGTTGAATTTCAAAGACAAGCTACTGCCAAGATCGGAAGGCACCATCCCGCCCTGATCGATACTGCTCACCGCGATGCGGTACTTGTGTACGCCCCAGTAAAAATTGCCGTGACCATTCGCCGCAATGCCCACGGAAGTCACCGCATAGGCGGCAGCACTGGCCCGGTGGTTATGGTCATCGCAGCGACTCTTGGTACACCCGGCATGATCGAAAAAATCGCGCTGACTGTGCGCTATATCGTCAAACCACGCCAGGATCGTGGCCGTCTGGTCCGGCGTCAGGACGCCGCTGTCGCGCACCTTGAGATAGGCCACAGAGACAGCACGTAGTCCCTTGGTCTGCTCATAAATAGCCGACCGCGATGACATCCAGCCCGCCATTGCGTGATCGCCCGCCGCAGCCGCCAGTAGCCTCGCCGCACACCGAGCCGCCGGCAGGCTGCCGCTGGCCTGATAGGTATCCGCCGCCGCCGCGACCCGGCCAGAGAGATCGGCTACAGCCGCGGAGGACTCCGCATAGGCTGCATTTTTTACCGCCTCGGACGCAGCCGTTTTGTCCCCGCTGCGATAGTTTTCATTCAGGATGGAGATATTGGCCGCCAGAGGAATGACGGGGCCGCAGTCATACGCAAGCTCCGTCGGCGCCACCTGCCGCAAGTCCCATGGGGAATGCAGACCCGTAGGTGCCAGCGCAGTCGTGGGCGGCGGCGCTGAAACAGTTTTGTTTCTGCACCCGGCAAGCAATGCGAGACCGGCACACAACACAACAACGCGAACACGCATAGTGTCTCCAATCGCCATTACAGAAGCATGACCTGCACGGATGAGTCGACAGCAAAATTGTAGCAGCAGTGGTCTTGCTGAAGCAGAGCAAAGCCCCCGCCGAAGCGAGGGCTTTGCGTGTGTTTTTGCGAGCGTAGCGAAGGATTCACCGTGCGCGCAGCACCGCGCGGGACTAGAACTTGCCCCAGATCAGCTGGTTATAAACATCGTGATGGAAGAGCACCTCAGGAGCCTTCACAATCGTGCCCAGCAGACGCGGGCAGCGATCGGCCGAAGCCTGCTTCAGGTCTGCATAGCGGCCCTTCACGTCAGCGCCAAGCAGCGTCGTGGTCCACGCAGCGGCGTTGAAGTTGGTAAGTGCGTCGTAGATGTTGTCCGGCAGATAGCGTTCCGCCTGGCGCAGGTTCTTGATCTTCGCCGTATCGCCGTCCAGGCCAGACTTGAAGATCGAGTACAGCACCATGTACGGATTCGCATCCGGAGCAACCGAACGGACCTCGACGCGCGAGCTCTTTTCGTTGCCGATCGGAATGCGGATCATCGAACCGCGATCCGTGGCCGAAGCCTTGATCTGGTTCGGCGCCTCAAAGTGCGGATCCAGGCGGCGATAGCTGTTCACGCTCGGGTTCAGCAGAACGCAGATATCGTTGCCATGGGTCAGAATGCGGTCCACAAAGCTCCATGCGAACTTCGAGATCTTCTCGTCGCCCTTCGGGTCCCAGAAGATGTTCTTTCCGGCCTTCGTGATGGAGACGTTGGTGTGCATGCCGCTGCCGTTCACACCCACAACCGGCTTCGGCAGGAAGCTTGCCGTCATGCCCATCTGCGTGGCCACCTGGCGGCAGATCAGCTTGTACAGCACGATCTGGTCAGCAGCCGCAACCACTTCACCGTAGCCGTAGTTGATCTCAAACTGCGAAGGTGCAACCTCGGGATGATCCTTCTCGTTCTCGAAGCCCATGGCGCGCTGAATCTCAGCCGTCGTGTCAATGAAACTGCGCAGCGGGTCGCCCGGCAACGAGTGGTAGTAGCCACCGGTGTTCACGTACTGGAAGGTGCTGTTCTCGGTGTAGCTGCGCTCTGCATCCACACCGTCAAACAGAAAGCCTTCGATCTCGTTGGCAGCATTCAGCGTGTAGCCCTTGGTCTTGAACTGCGCCTCGGAGTACGCCTTCAGCACGCCGCGCATGTCGGCGGTGTAGACCGCGCCGTTCTTGTCGATCACTTCGCCAAACACCAGCACCTTGCCCGGCCCAAACACATCCGCAGGCGCCCAGTAGAATGCGCTCCAATCGATGCCCAGCCGCAGATCGCTCTCGCGCTGTGCGGTAAAGCCACGAATCGACGAGCCGTCAAACGTCAGGTTGTCATAGCTCTTGACCAGGAACTTCTTGTCATAATCCAGCATATGCAGGCGGCCTTCGAGATCGCTGAAGAGCACGGTGACTGCCTTGATGCGCGTCTCGTCGGTGAGGTACTTCAGGCGCTCTTCCTGAATCTTGTGCGCCGGCACGCGATCTTTGCGCTGCTGCTTGGCCTTCAGGTTAAGCTCTTCCAACTCCTCATACGACAGTTCCAGAAAATTGCGCAGTTCGCTCATGAAGCTCCTTATTGAAAGGGGCGCGTTGGCCCCGCGAGGGTATTTGGATTTAAAGACGCCCGGTAATGGCAGCAGCTTGGGAAACAACTCTTCCGGCTGACGGCCATGGCTTAAGCAGACTTTGTTGAACTTCTCAACAAGCATAACTCCATCGGGAGAAAAGGAACCTATTGATAACAAAAAGTTATCGCGCAAAAAAGCAAAGTCGCAGGACAATCCTCCCTGCGCCACTCAGGGACAATCAACTCTGCCCCTTCCCCTGCCATCAGACAAACGCTAACCCAAGCATTCGCCGGATTTTAACAACTCCCCAAACGTGACCGAAATTTGCGTGTAGTATCTGAAATTGGTGGCCTGCGCGTACCCTCGCCCGGCACTGCACTTTCAAGACACACCGGAGGATCTTCGAATTGGGTAAAAGCATGGTTCCCAAGCGCCTTTTCTTTACCAAGGGCGTTGGAAAGCACAAAGAACGTCTCACATCATTTGAGCTGGCATTGCGTGACGCCGGCATCGCCGCCCAGAATCTGGTCCGCGTCTCGTCCATCTTCCCGCCAAACTGCAAGCTTGTTACCCGCAAAGAAGGCCTGAAGTACCTGAACCCCGGCGAAGTCGTCTTTGCCGTCGTAGCGGAAAACTCTACCCGCGAGGCACATCGCCTCTGCGTCTCCAGCATCGGCGTTGCCATCCCGACCGACCGCAACACCTACGGCTACCTCTCCGAGCACCACAGCTTCGGTGAAACCGAAGACCAGGCCGGCGATTACGCCGAAGAGCTCGCCGCAGAAATGCTGGCCACCACGCTCGACATGGACTTCGATCCGGACAAGAGCTGGGATGAGAAGAAGGAAATCTACCGCATGTCCGACAAGATCGTGCGTACCGCCAACATCACCCAGTCAGCCATCGGCGACAAGAAGGGCCTGTGGACGACTACCATCGCCGCAGCCATCCTCATCTTCGATTAGTTTTTACCGAACCCGAGAGAGCGTCGGCTTCGGCCGGCGCTTTTGCTTGCCCGCAGAGTTCCCTATATCTGCGAAAATTGAGTGGTTATGACGCACACCCAAAACACCATCATCGGCCTCATCCAGATGTCCTGCTCAGCGGACACCGCCGCCAACCTCGACAAGGCCGCCGGCCGCGTCCGCGAGGCCGCCCGCGCCGGTGCGCAGATCATCTGCCTGCCCGAGCTCTTCGGCGCACAATACTTCTGCCAGCGCGAAGACCACGCTCTCTTTGACATCGCCGAGCCCATTCCCGGCCCATCCACCGAGCGCCTCAGCGCCGTCGCCCGCGAAGAAGGCATCGTCCTCATCGCCTCCCTCTTCGAGCGCCGCGCCGCCGGACTCTACCACAACACCGCCGCCATCGTCGAAGCAGACGGCTCCCTCGCCGGCGTCTATCGCAAGATGCACATCCCCGACGACCCCCTCTACTACGAGAAGTTCTACTTCACCCCCGGCGACCTCGGTTTCAAGGCGATGGAAACCACCTTCGGCAAGATCGGCACCCTCATCTGCTGGGACCAGTGGTACCCCGAGGGCGCGCGCATCACCGCCCTGCAGGGCGCGAACACCCTCTTCTACCCCACCGCCATCGGCTGGCACCCCAGCGAAAAAGCCGAGTACGGCGAAGCCCAATACTCCGCCTGGCAGACCATGCAGCGCTCCCACGCCATCGCCAACGGCGTCTACGTCGGCGCGGTCAATCGTGTGGGACACGAACACGGCGACGTGAACGACCTCAAGGGCCCCGAAGGCGCGGGCCTTGAATTCTGGGGCGGCAGCTTCATCGCCGACCCCTTCGGCCGCGTCATCGCCCAGGCCTCGCACGACAAAGAAGAGATCCTCACCGCCGAGATCGACCTGAAGCTGCTGGAAGACACCCGCCGCAACTGGCCCTTCTTCCGC
>DASWOP010000133.1:0-28501 GCA_036404255.1 Acidobacteriaceae bacterium
CTTCCTGTTAGCCGCTGGCCTGCCTCTGCCGAAGAAGATCGTCGCCCACGGCTGGCTCCTCTTCGAAGAGAGCAAGATGTCGAAATCCCGCGGCAACATCGTCCGCGCCGAAACCATTCTGGAAGCCTTCGGCAGCCTCAAGCCCGACGCCCTCAAATCCGAACAGGACCTCTTCGGCTCCGATGTCCTCCGCTACTTCCTCCTGCGCGAAATCTCCTTCGGCAGCGATGGCAGTTTCAGTTTCGACGCGCTCGTCCAGCGCTACAACTCCGACCTCGCCAATGGCTACGGTAACCTCGTCAGCCGCACGCTGAAGATGATCTCAGGTCTTCCGGACGCTGCCATTCCGTCGTGTCCCACGCTAACGCATGAGGATACCGGCAAGATACACTCCGCTGCCGCTGAAGCAATCAAAACCGTGCAGCAGCGATTAGATGTGCAGGACTTTTCCGGCGCGCTCGAATCACTCTGGCGCTTCCTCGCGAACGTGGACGGGTACATCACCGCCGCCGCTCCCTGGAAGCTCGCCGCAGATGATGCTGGCCGCACACGCCTCAATGAAGTCCTTTACACCTGTGCTGAATCCATTCGCATCATCACCTCTCTGGTACACACCGTGATGCCCCACGCCACCGCCGCCGTCTGGCAGCAGCTCGGCCTGGGCGACATCGAACAAGCCGCCAAAAACGGCGACCTGAAAAATCTCAAATGGGGCGATCTCAAGCCCGGAACAAAACTCGGCACCCTGGGCCCCATCTTTCCCCGCGCCGACAAGGAGTTAATCACCCGCATGAACGAAATCGAACAGAACAACGCCGCCGCAGCCCCGCAATCTGCTGAAGCTGCACCCGCACCCGTCGCCGTCGAGCTCAACGCCGCCTCCCCTGCAGCCGACGCAGCCACCGCAGCCACGCCAATCACCGCGCCCGCCGTCGCTCCCGACAAGCAGTTCATCCACATCGACGACTTCATGAAGGTCGAGCTCCGCGTAGCCGAGATCAAGGTCGCCGAGCGCATCCCGAAGTCAGACAAGCTCCTCCGCCTCGAAGTCGATCTCGGCACCGAGCGTCGCCAGATCCTCGCCGGAATCGCCGAGCACTACGCCCCGGAAACCCTCATCGGCCGTCGCATCATCATCGTGGCCAACCTCGCCCCCCGCAAGATGCGCGGCCTCGAATCCCAGGGCATGCTCCTCGCCGCCTCCCTCGGCGAAGGCGACAAACCCGCCATCGCCAGCTTCCTCGACACCGTAGAACTAGGCGCCCGCGTCCGCTAAAAACGAACCACGGATTGCGCGGATAAACACGGATTCAAAACACCATTCTTAAATATTTATCTTCACCCTATCGTGAATTAAAGTTTGCCTTTACCTTGTCTCTGTTTTTGTCTTTATCCTGTTCTGTTCTATCCGTGTTAATCCGTGAAATCCGTGGTTAAGCTCTTATGCATTTAGTCGATTCCCACGCCCATCTCGACTCCGACCGCTACGACGAAGACCGCGCCGCCATGCTGGCCCGCGCCTACGCCGCCGGTGTCCACACCATCCTCGCCATCGGCCTGGGCGACGGCCCCCACGAGATGCACCGCGCCCTAGAGATCGCCGCCGAATTCTCCGGCCAGCCCGCGATGCCCACCATATACGCCTCCGCCGGCATCCACCCGCAGGAAGCCCACCGCGCCGACGCCCCTGCCCTTACCCGCCTCGCGGAGCTCGCCGCCAACCAGCGCTGCATCGCTATCGGAGAGATCGGCCTCGACTACTACCACCTCGACAATCCAGACGTCCCCACCCAGCACCGTGCGTTCATCGCACAGATGGAGGTAGCCGCCGCCGCCCGCCTGCCCATCCTCCTCCACATCCGCACATCGGAGCTGGCCACCCCGCAGGCCAAAGAGAAATTCGGCCCGGCCGACGCCTGGGCAGACACCCTCGCCCTCCTCGAAACCCACTGGCGCCCCACCGCCCTCGGCGGCGTCATGCACTGCTTCAGTGGCGAAGTCGAACACGCCCGCCGCTCGCTCGATCTCGGTTTCATGCTGTCATTCGCGGGAAATCTCACCTACCCTAGGGCCCAGAACCTCCGCGATGCTGCCATCTTTGCCCCTCTCGATAGCCTGTTGGTTGAGACCGATGCCCCCTTTCTGGCCCCCGTCCCCAACCGTGGCCAGCGCAACGAGCCCGCCTGGGTCGCCCACACCGCCACCCGTCTGGCCGCCGAGCGCAAGCTCGCGCCAGAGGCCCTGGCCGAGGCCACCACCGCCAACTTCCACCGTTTTTTTGTCCGCACCCGGCCTCTTGCCTGATACTTCACTAGGTGTGGTAAGGCTAACCCTGCGATAATTACAAGGGACTTGTCTCCGCCACGTCGGCGGTCGTTGGGTCCGGCAATGGAGTGAAGAAGATGGCAGCTGAAAATTCTTTTGACGTAGTCAGCAAAATAGACATGCAGGAAGTCCGCAACGGCATCGATCAGGCCACCAAGGAAGTTCGTGCCCGTTTCGATCTGAAGGACTCGAAGTCCACCATCGAAATCGAGGGCGAAGACATCATCCAGCTCGTATCCGCGGACGAGTACAAGCTGAAGGCCGTAATCGAAATCCTCTATCAGAAGCTGGTCAAGCGCGGCGTCTCCCTCAAAAACGTCACTCTCGAAAAACTCGAACAGGGCTCCAACTGCGTCCGTCAGAAGCTGAAGCTGCAGCAGGGCATCCCCGGCGACAAGGCCAAGCAGGTCGTCGCCCTCGTCAAAGATTCCAAGAAGAAAGCCCAGGCTTCCATCCAGGGCGACACCGTCAGAATCACCAGCAAAGACCGTGATACGTTGCAGGAGGTCATTGCGCTGCTCAAAGGCAAAGACCTTGGTGTCGACCTGCAATTCACCAACTTCCGTTCGAACTAACGCGCAACCGCATCCAATAAGTCAGGCCCGAAGACCATTGAGCACCCTTCCCATCGCGACGGCAAAAGAGGTCTTCGACCTGCTGCGAGACGACCTCGCCGCCATTGAGGAAGAGTTCACTCGCGACTCCGCCTCCCCCATCACCGTCGTCACCGATATCTCCCAGTACCTTATCTCCGGTGGCGGCAAACGTATCCGCCCCCTGCTTCTCCTGCTCGCGTCTAAATCCCTCGGCTACGAGCAGCCGGCGCGCATCCGCCTCGGCGCCGTGGTCGAAATGCTCCACACCGCCACTCTCGTCCATGACGACATCATCGACGAAGCAGACACTCGCCGTGGCCGCCCCTCCGCCAACACCACCTGGGGCAACGCCACGTGCGTCCTCGCTGGCGACTGGCTTTACATGCAGGCCTACCGCATCGCTCTCGAAGAGCGCAGCTTCCGCATCCTCGATCTTCTGATCACTCTGACGCAGCAGATGGTCGAAGGTGAGCTCCTTCAGATTGAAAAGCTCGGCCACCTCATCAACGAAGAAGAGTACTTCGACCTCATCTTCCGCAAGACCGCCTGCCTCTTCAAAGTCTCCATGCAGCTCGGCGCGGAACTCGCCGGAGCCAACGAAGATATTGATTCGCAGATGGGCGAATACGGCCGTAACCTCGGCCTCGCCTTCCAGATCGTGGACGACGTGCTTGACCTCACCGCCACCGAAGAGGTCCTCGGCAAACCCGTCGCCAGCGACCTGCGAGAAGGCAAAGCCACCCTCGCCGTGATCCACGCGCTCGAGCGCGGCACCGGGGCCGACCGCGAAGCCATCCGCACCGTCCTCGCCGACTGTAGCTTCGCCCGCGTCCCCCACGCAGACATTCTTGAGATCCTCACCCGTCACGGCTCGCTGGACTATGCCATGGACACCGCCTGCGCCTATGCTGAAGCCGCCCGCCTCTCTATCGCGGACCTGCCCGAGAGCGACTACAAACGAGCCCTGCTCTGGGTCCCCGGCTTCGTCGTCTCCCGCGACCGCTAAGCCCCAAAGAATGACCCGGCATCCAACTGCGTCGTACAATCGTCTAATATGCAGCGGCCTTTCTCCTGCGCGCCCATGCCAACCATGACCAAGCCTTTCGCTGTTGCCTCACTCGCCGCCGCCCTTCTCCTCGTCGCGCCACTTCACGCGCAAAAGACCGCCGCTACTCCCGCCGCGCCAGCCAAGACCATGGTGGATCGTGGCTCCGCCTACTACCACTACGGGCTGGCGCACCTTTACGAGCAGTTGGCTGTTGACCAGGGCCGTTCCGACTACGCCACCCAGGCGATCGAGAACTATAAGATGGCCCTGAACGCCGACCCCAGTTCTCCCTATCTCCAGTCCGGTCTTGCAGACGTGTACTTCCGCCTCGGCCGCATCCGCGAGGCGATTGAGGCCGCGCAGGACCAGGTCAAGAAAGACCCCAACAATCTGCAGGCGCACACCCTGCTGGGCCGCGTCTATCTGCGCTCGCTGGGCGACGGCGCCACCCCCCAGTCCGCCGAGATGCTTCAGCTCGCCATCCATGAGTACGAGATCATCGTGCAGTTACAGCCTGACAGCGTAGAAAATCATCTCCTGCTGGGCCAGCTCTACGCCCTGAACCATGACACCCCTCACGCCGAAGCCCAGTTCAAGGCCGCGCAGATCGCCAATCCCAACGCCGAGGAAGCCACCCTCAGTCTGGCCCGTCTCTACACCGATCAGGGAGACATGCAGCACGCCATCAGCGTGCTCTCTGCTGTGCCCGTCACCAGCCGCAGCGCCCAGATGGAGTCTGCCCTGGGCGGCCTCTACGACCAGACCCACCAGCGCAAGCTCGCCATTGAAAACTACCGCCTCGCCCTCGATCAGGAGCCGGACAATCTCGACATTCGCCGCGCCCTCGCGCAAGACCTGATGCAAGACCTACAGGACGACGCCGCTCTCGCCGAGTACAACCGCATCCTCGCCACTGAACCGCAAGACGCCCAGTCCTACATTCGCATCTCAGACATTCAGCGCCGCAAAGGCCAATACGCCGATTCCCTCTCCACCCTGGAGAAGGCGAAGACGCTGGTCCACGATCCCATGGATCTGAACTACATTCACTACAACGAAGCCGTCGCCGATGAGGCCCTTGGCCGCGATGAAGCTGCTATTGCCATCCTGGCCGGCGCCATCAAAGACACCAATCACGCGGACAATCAGTACACCGATCAGGAAAAAGGCAACCGCGCCGCCTTCATGACCAACCTCGCGGAGCTCTACCGCCAGCAGGATAAAACCACAGACGCAATCGCCGTCTACGAGTCCATGATCGCCATGGGCGGCGACTACGCCGAGCGTGGCTACCAGGGCCAGGTTGACGCGTGGCGCGACGCGCACCAGTGGCAAAAGGCCACGGAAGCCGCAGCCGCAGCCGTGAAGGCCATGCCCAAAGACGTCTCCGTCAACCTCGTCTACGCCGGCCAGCTTGCGGATACCGGCAAGGCGGACGAAGGCATCGCCCTGGCGAAATCCCAACTTGGCAACAAGAGTGATCGCGAAGTCCACCTCGCCCTGTCGCAGATTAACTCCCGCCTGCGGCGCTACAAGGAAGCTGCTGCTGAACTGGACGCAGCCGAGCCCCTGAGCCAGAAGCCCGACGACAAAGAATATCTTCTCTTCCTGCGCGGCGCCCTCGCCGAACGCCAGAAGCACTTCGATGAAGCTGAAGGCCTCTTCCGCCAGGTCCTCGCAATGGATCCTGACTCTGCCATGGTGCTCAACTACTTCGGCTACATGCTGGCCGACCGAGGCACCAAACTCGACGAAGCCCGCACCCTGATCCAGAAGGCAGTGAACACCGATCCGCAGAATGGCGCGTACCTTGATTCACTCGGCTGGGTCTACTTCAAGCTTGGCCAGTACGCTCTCGCTGAGGAGACGCTGCACAAGGCCGTCAGCCGCATCAAGACGGACCCCACCGTGCACGACCACCTCGGCTCCATCTACGAGAAGGAAGGCAAGCTCGCCCTCGCCGTAGCACAGTGGGAACACTCACTGGAAGCCTCGAAGAAGTCCCTGCCCGCCGACGTAGACCCCGCCGATGTCGCCAAAGTGCAGAAGAAGCTCGAGTCCGCCAAGGTAAAGCTAGCCAGATCCTCCGCCCACTAGCCCGCATCACAGCAGAAGCGGTACCCCGTTCGCGCAATCGGCCACAAAAGTGGGTGCCCCGGGTCTCGCTTCTGAGACCCGGGTTTCTCCCGCAGCACAATTTCTCCGCAGTCTCCGGGCAGCAGCACCCGCAACCCACATAACCCCTCTCCTGCTTTACACTTAACTCTGGCTCTTCATGGTTCCCTTGCTGCAAAATTACGCTGTTGCCGGCGATGCCGGTGACCCACTTACCGCACGCGTCTTTCCCGCGCCCGAGCGCCGCGACCGCTCCGCTTTCCAGCGCGACCGCGACCGCATTGTGCAGGCGCGCGCCTTCCGCCGCCTCGCCGGCAAGACGCAGGTCTTCACCAGCCGCGCCTCAGACCACTTCCGCAGCCGCCTCACCCACACCATTGAAGTCGTCCAGACCGCCCGCGATGTCGCCGTCGCCCTCGGCCTGAATGAAGACCTCACCGAGGGCCTCGCCCTCGTGCACGACATCGGCCACCCGCCCTTCGGCCACGCAGGCGAACGCGCGCTCGACGCCTGCCTCAAGCGTCACGGCCTGCGCTTCGACCACAATCTGCACGCCCTGCGCATCGTGGAGCACTTCGAGCAGCGCTACGCCGCCCACCGTGGCCTCAACCTCACCCTCGGCGTCCGCGAAGGCATCGTGAAGCACTCGCGCGACTACAGCGCGGCCACGCATCCCGATCTCGCGCCTTACTTTCTCGACCTGCGCCCACCGCTCGAAGCCCAGATCATCGACCTCACCGACGAGATCGCTTACCTCACCGCCGACCTCGACGACGGCGTCGAATCCGGCTTCCTCGAAATCGGCGATATCCTCGACCGCGTAGAGATCGTCCGCAACACCTACCGCATCGTCGAAGCCAACCATGCCGGCGTCGATCCCAAGTTCCTCTTCTATGAGGCGTTGCAGCTCATGCAGCATCGCCTCATGGACGATCTCATCTCCAACACCAAGATGCTGATGCGCATCGCCGATCTGAACACTCTGGAAGACATCCGCAACTTCCCCGAGCGCCTCGCCCTCTTCTCGCGCCTCGTCGAAGTGCAGCGCTTCGAGGAGAAAAAGTTCCTCTACGACGCGCTCTACACCTGCGACGCCCTGGAAGCCGAGCACGCCCACGCCACTGAAGTCGTCACCCGCCTCTTCGATTACTGGATGGAAGACCCCGAGCGCCTGCCCGCCAGCTACGTCGCCCAGCTCGAATTCGAGTCCTGCCCCCGCATCGTGGCCGACTACATCGCCGGTATGACCGACGCCTACATCCTCACCCACTTCGATCAGATGGAAGCCCTGTAAACCTGCAAGGAACTCAGCACGGATTACACGGGAAAAGCGGATCAGTACAGATTAATTCTTAAATTCAAAATCCGCTTTTATCCGTTTCTTCCGTCCCATCCGTGCTGATCCTTTGTCTTACCCAATCTCCACCCTATCTCCCCGCTTCGGAACCACCACCTCAAGCTTGTACATCTTCTCTATCTCCGTCTTCAGGGCCATCTGCGCATCCAGCTCTCCGTGCACCAGGAACACCTTCTTCAGTGTAGGCACCACCGGCTCCATCCACTTCAGCAATTCCTGCTGGTCCGCATGCCCGCTGAGTTCATCAATGTTGTCCACCTGCGCTCGCAGGCGGTACGGCTCGCCAAAAATCGGCACCTCCGGCAGCTTCTGCAGCAGCTTGCTCCCCAGCGTATACGGAGCCTGGTAGCCCGTGATCAGCACTAGGTTGCGCGGGTCTTCAACGCTGTTCTTCAGATGGTGCAGCACCCGTCCCGCCTCGCACATGCCCGAGCTCGCAATCACGATGAACGGCATGTGTAGCCCATTCAGCGCCTTGCTCTCCTCCACCGTGCGCAGATACTTCAGCCTCTTCCAGCCAAACGGATCTTCCTGCTTCGCCGCAAACGCCTGCACATCTTCATCCCACAGCTCTGTGTGCTTCTGGAAGACCTCCGTCACCTTCACGCCCAGCGGACTATCCACAAAGATCGGCATATCTGGAATCTTCTGCTCGTCGAGCAGCTCATGCAGCAGCATCACCACCTGCTGTGTGCGCTCCACCGCAAACGCCGGCATCACGATGTGTCCGCCATTCTTCGCCGTACGATTCACCAGGTCCGCCAGCTTCTGCTTCACCGGCCCAATCGGCTGGTGCAGCCGGTTGCCGTACGTGCTTTCCATGATCAGGTATTCAGCCGCCGGTGCCGTATCCGGATCGTGAATGATCGGCAGCGACTTGCGCCCCACATCGCCGGAGAAAAGCAGCCGCGTCGTCTGTCCCTTCTCTCGCCCTTCCACCAGCACGCAGGTCGAACCCAGCATGTGCCCGGCATCAAATGTCGTTACCGTAAACCCCGCATCCGCCGTTGGCTTCACTCCGCCAATCGCCGACCCCAGCAGCTTCGGCTCATGCAGGGTCAACGGCCGAAACAGCTTCAGCACTTCGGTAGCATCTTCGGGCGCATACAGCGGTGGCACCGCAGGCTTCGTCTCCTCCACCCCAACCGACCTCTGCCGGTGAAAGCGCTTGTTCACAAACTCAGCATCCGACTCCTGGATATGCGCGCTGTCCGCCAGCATCGGATCGCATAGGTCAATCGTCGCTGGCGTGGCGTAGATCGCCCCGCGATACCCCTGCCGAGCCAACAGCGGCAGGTCGCCCGAATGGTCAATATGCGCGTGCGAAAGCACAACCGCGCTGACCTCGTTCGCTGGCAGCGCCAGATGCGAGTTGATCTCATGCGCCTGATCGCGCTTGCCCTGAAACAAGCCACAGTCCAGCAGCACATTCTGTCCCGCGCATTCAATGTGGTGCGATGAACCCGTCACCGTCTGCGCGGCGCCCCAGAAATGCAAACGAATCGACATGCCAAACCTCTCCCTGTACGGTTATGCGCTGCGTTTCGTTTACGCTCGGTCTGCACTCACGAAGCCGCGCAAGAAGAATCCTAACCTCACCGCTGGAGGATTGTGCTGGTTAAATAAAATGCAGGGCGCACGTTAGGTACGCCCTGCACTTGAAAAAATCTGTTAATCCAAATCAGTCGTCGAACTTCGAATCGTCCTTGTCGTCCGACGTACCGCGCATCGCTACCATTGCGGGCAGAAGAATCATTCCGACAAATGCCAATGCCACCGCGAGATCGAGCATGAAAACCTCCGTGCTTCTTCCTGACAGGAGCTGCCAAACCTTTCAGGCAGTCTCCGTAACTCCTGTGCAAACAGGTCGGGAGGATGTGTTCCACAGCAGAACAGCCGGCCCCTCTTTGCTGTATCTACAATAGGTTCGCGACAACTCTTTCACACTCCCTCGAAGGTGCTAGTAACCACCAGATCCCACAAATCTCCCCTGCATTCCGAATGTCACCACGGGAACCTGCAAGTAAATCCAACAAAACAAACATCTTGGAAACACTTTAGATCCTATCCCTTAGGCCTGCCAGCACTGAAGTTACCTTTCCGTGGAGCAGGGTAACTATGCAAATGGGTACCTCTAACACGAAAGTGTTATGGAGACAGAGCTGTATTCATTTGCATGGGGGGATTACGGCAGGTCCGTAACTTGCAACTTGCGGATCCAATAGGGAAACGTCGTCCCTATGCCGGTCTAAACGCCAGCGAGCTTCGCCACGCCATCTACATCCTCTTTAGACACCAGGTTGTGCTGGATGCAGTACAGCGCAAGCTCCAGGCGGTCAGAGACGCCCAGCTTGTCGTAGATCTTGCGCAAATAGTTCTTGATCACCTGCTCCGTCGTACCCACCTGGTCGGCAATCTCGCGGTTACGCATACCACGCGAGATGCAACTGATAATCACGAGCTCCTTCGGCGAGAGCCGCGGCCTCGCCTTCTCATCCGCCGCCGTATCTCCGCCATGGGTGCGGTAGGCTTCAATCACCCAGCTTACAGAGCGATTGTCGATCCAGGTCTCTCCTGCCGCAATCTTGCGCACACACTTCAGCAAAAGATCCGGGGAAATGGAGCGCGGTATCACGCCGCGGACGCCGCGCCGGTACAGCTCCACCGTCGCCGCTTCGTCAATCTCCACCACCTGCACAATCACCTTCGTCCCGGGCGCCAGCCGATCCAGTTCCGGCAGTTCAACCGCCGCAGATGAGATCAGCCCAGCCTCGATCACCACCACATCAGCCTGTGTATCGCGCAGCGTCTGGTGCAGCGTCTTGATGCTGTCCGCCTGTCCAACCACGCGCATCTCTCCCTCCAGGGCAAAGACCTTGCGCATGCCTACGCGATAGATGGCCTGCGAATCCGCAAGGATAATGCGGATCTCTTTTGCCGGAGCTTTCTCGGGATGTTCTGGTGGAATTTTCTGCGCCTGGGCAGCTTCCAAAGGTGCGGTTTTAATCATTGGTCACACCTCAAACGTGTAGCTATCGATCACGACGGCGGAAGCTTTCCGGTCTCCGTCCGTCCGCTCATGCCGAATCACGTGGCCGGCGCAATGCACCGTAACATCCGTAGCGGTACCCAGCACGGCAGCAGGAATCTCCAGCGTAAAATCTACTCCGCTATTGAGTTCCAGCGCCAGATCCGTCACAAACAACACGCCCTTGGCAGACATATTTTCCGTTGTCGCATCCACCTCGCCACCGGGCGTTTGCAGGCGCACGGGCAGCTTAAGCGGAAAACGAACAGTAGCTCGCACCGCTTCTGCCGAATCTTCTGCCCGGGGATCGCCGGAAGATGGATTGTTTACTTCATCTTGCACTGTCACCTGCCCATAACGTGCTTATCGGTAATTTGCCGGGGCCCTTTATATACAATCTTTGGAAATTCGCACAAGCGTAGCACAAACGTAACGCTTCGCTGGAGCAAATTGAGGCGTACGTCTGCTTTAGTTGGACCTGGGAGGTTCCACACTAAAAGGCCGCCGGGAGCCCGACGGCCTTTGAATCCTGTATCGACCAGAAGCTGAACTAAACCCCTGCTGGCTGTGTGCCCTTTTGTGACTGGAGAGCTGCAGCACGCGCGGCCTTGGTGTCCACCTCGCGCAGTCGTGCAGCCTTCCCACGCAACGCACGCAGGTAAAAGAGCTTGGAACGGCGGACTTCATACGACCGAATCTTCTCGACCTTGTCCACTACCTTGGAATTGAATGGGAAGATGCGCTCGACGCCCTGGCCGAAGCTCATCTTGCGCACGGTAAACGTGCCCTGGGGGCCAAGCTTCTTCGCGATTACGATGCCTTCAAAAGCCTGGAGGCGTTCTTTATCGCCTTCCTTGATCTTGACCTGCACGCGCACGGTATCGCCGGCACTAAAATCTGGGAGATCGGTCCGCTGTAGTTTCGCGGCCAGTTTCTGCATGATTGGATGAATTGACATTGCAACTTTCCTGTGTGAATTTCGAATCTTTAGTTTACACAAATTTGCGCAGAATTGCTGCCCTTTACCCTCACTGCAGCCCGTTTTCTACACATTTTCCCGTCATTCCGCGTTTTCCGCCGCCCCCGGCATGTGCGAACTTCGCCCACTCGCTGACTTGCTCACTCGCTGACCTGCTGACTCGCTTCCTTCCAGCCTCGCCAGCAACTTCCGCTCCGCCGCCGTCAGCTTAGCCCCCTCCAGCAGATCGGGCCGGTTCCGCCACGTCTTCTCCAGCGCCTGATCCCGCCGCCATTTGCGGATAGCTGCATGGTCTCCTCCCGCCAATACCTCCGGCACACTCACCCCGCGAAACTCCGCTGGCCTCGTATAGTGCGGATAATCCAGCAGCCCGCCCGCTCCTGAAGTCGCCCTCGGCACACCCTCCGCCGTCTTCTCTCCGGCGTCCAGCTCGATGTCGCTCTGCCCAAAACTCTCATACCGCGAAGAATCAGCGTTTCCCAGCACTCCGGGCAGTAGCCGCACCACGGCATCCACAATCACCGCCGCGCCCAGCTCCCCGCCGCTAAGCACATAGTCGCCAATCGAAAGCTCCCGGTCGCACAGCAACTCGTTCACCCGCTCGTCCACGCCCTCGTACCGCCCGCAGAGCAGCACCACCCGCTCCACCTGCGCCAGTTCGCGCGCCACTGCCTGGGTAAACCGCCGTCCCTGCGCTGAAAGCAGCACCACCGTCTCGCGCTGCGGATCGCGCGTCGCCTTCTCCGTAATCCCGATCGCCTCCGCCGCCTCAAAGATGGGCTGTGGCTTCAGCACCATCCCCTCGCCGCCGCCGAATGGCCGGTCATCCACCGTTTTGTGCCGGTCATGCGTAAACTGCCGCAGATCATGCACCCCGATGTCCACAATCCCTTCGTCCACAGCGCGGCTCAGCACGCCATGTGAAAACGGCGACACAAAGAACTCCGGAAAGATGGTGAGAATATCGAACCGCATACATCCCAATGATACCCATACTCTGGGTACCCCTACGGCCGGTGAATTAACTCCCCCGCCGTAGCCGCGTCATACCATGTGCAATGCGTAGGTGGAGCCGGCGGCGTCTTCGCCAGGATCACCTTCACCACCTCATCCGCCAGCAGCGCCGCTCCAGCCTCATTCGGATGCACGCCGCCCTTATACAGCAGCGCCACATCGTAGCTGTGCGGGTCGCAAATCGTGTCGACCACCGCGTACTTCGGATAGTGCGCGTTGATAAACTGCGCCAGCAACTGCGAAGTCGCATCGAACCGCGGCAGCACCTCATCCGGAAAGTTATACGTCGCTGCCAGATACTTTTCGTTCGGAAAATTGATCAGCACAATGCGAGCCTTCGGCGCGCGCGCATGAATCATCTCCAGCAACTGGTCAAAGTGCTCCTCATACTGTGTCACCACATCCGCAATAGAGTGCTTCAGATTCTTCACCACCCGGCTGTCATTCGTTCCGATGTACACCGTCACCAGCGTCGCCTCTGCGGGCAGATACGGCAGCTCGTCCGCAATGATGCGTTCCACATGCGCGCCGCCGATGCCCAGGTTCATGAAGTGCCCCGCAATACCTGCTTTGCGCAGCGCCAGCGCAGTCAGAATGGCATAGCTCTGCCCCTCCGGGCAGTACGAAGCAATGTCCACCGGATGCGTCGGAAACGCGCCGCAGTTCTCCTTGATGCCAACGCCATAGGTGATGCTGTCGCCCATCGCCACATACAGTCCCGCGGGTGGCGGAGTGGCTGGAACAACCTTCGCATCAGCATGCGCAGGCGTCACTGAACCATCGCGATTCAGCGCCCACGGCGCAGCCTTTGGTGCCACTGCATCCGCATCCTGCGCAAACACAACCGAAACCGGAAGCAGACACACACCCAGAAACAACGCAGCATGACGAACGTTCACAATGAAACCCCTCAGCACTGGAAAATAAACGCAAACAAGTCTGCGCCATTTTATAAGAAGCCGTATACCGCCTGCCCACACGTCTTCAACTGACCTTGCCGGCACGCGGCTGCAGCGTCCCGCCCGTATGCAGCATGTGCGTTATCTCTTCTACGACCAGAGGCTTGGCGAAGTAATAGCCCTGCACCTCTTCGCATCCCCACTTTTTCAGCAGTTTAAGTTGCTCTGCAGTCTCCACACCCTCTGCGATGACCATGATGTCCAGCTCCTTTGCCAGCCCAATCGTGGCCTTCACAATGCTTGCGTCTCCCGTCGCCGTTTCGATATGCCGAACGAAGTTCTGCGCAATCTTGATGCGGTCCACAGGAAACCGCCGCAGATAATCCAGCGACGAATAGCCCGTGCCAAAATCATCGATAGCGATCAGCACGCCAAGCTTCCGCAACCGTACAAGAATGTCGCGATGTTCGCGTGCAACATTCATCAGCACGGTTTCGGTCAACTCTAGTTCCAGCAAGTGTGGTGGCAATCCCGTCTCCTCCAGCACGGCAATGATCTCAGCCTCCAGCGCAATCGGCGATTTGAACTGCATCACAGACACATTCACCGCGATGCGGATAGGCTCCAGCCCAGCGTTCAGCCAAGCCATGCCCTGGCGGCAGGCCATCAGCAGCACCACATGCCCCAGCTTGATGATCAGCCCGGTCCTCTCGGCCACTGGAATAAAAGCATCCGGCCTCAGGATGCCACGCGTCGGATGCCTCCACCGTACCAGCGATTCCACACCGACCATGCGAGCGCTACCCGTGTTGACTTGCGGCTGATACAGCAGAAAGAGCTGTCCGGAATCAATTGCCTCGTGCAACTCCCTCCCCAGCGAAATGCGCCTCATCACCTCCGCATCCATCGCATCCGTGAAGAACCGGTAGCTCGCCCGTCCCTCTGCCTTGGCGCGGTACAGTGCAACGTCAGCATGTGAAAGCAGCGTCTCCGCGTCCTCCACCTCCGGCCCATAGAGGTCAATTCCAATACTCGCGCTCGAATAGATGTCGTTCCCCTGGATCGAATAGAGACTACTCAGCGCCTTGATCAGCTTGTCCGCCAGCGCTGCCGCATCAGCGGGCTCCGCAATGTCCGTTACCACCACGGCAAACTCATCTCCTCCTAAACGCGCGATCGTATCGGCGCCCCGAGTATTGGCTCGCAGCCGGTCTGCCACTTCCTGCAGAAATGCATCGCCCACCGGATGGCCCAGCGTATCGTTCACATCCTTGAAGTGATCGAGATCGATATACATTACGGCAAATCCTTTTTTGCCACGCTTTGCCCTGGACATCTCATGTTGCAGTGCTTCCACCAAAACGCTGCGGTTTGCGAGCCCGGTCAGCCCGTCAAAACGCGTCATCTGCAAGGCGTACGCAGCAGCCTGTTTACTCTCGGTAATATCGCGGAAAAACCAAATACGCCCCAGATTCTCACCGCCCGGATCGCTCAACGGAACCGTGTGGCGTTCGATGAATCTTCCGTCCAGCAACTCAAACTCATCATGGCTGATCGCAAATGGACGGCTATAAATATCTTCCACCAGCGCGTGAAACGTCTCCGGATCCTTGACCAGGGTTTTGACTGCTTCCAGCACATCGCTGTCTATTCCGGCCTTTACCGTTTCATGCGATATCTTCCATATCTCGCAGAACCTGTTATTGAATGAAATGATCTTTCGATTCGGATCGACCACGAATATGCCGTCCGGAGAAGCCTCTGCCTCCGTCCTGAGTAGAATGTTCGCGAACTTCAGCTTATCCTCCGCGATTTTGCGCTCAGTGATGTCCTGTACCGTTCCGATTGCATGCAGGGAAATTGTTCCCACGGCATGCATGGCGCGACCGTCCGGTCCGCGCTCGATGCGCGCCTGTTCATGTACATACCGGATCGTCCCGTCGTCCATCACCAGCCTGTGGTCTGTCCCGCGCCCCATACCCTTCGTAATCATTGCGTATAGGTTCTTGCTGACCATCTCACGGTCATCGGGGTGAATACGCGCAAGCATCTCCAGATACGTGGGCTTGGGCTTCGCAGGATCTACGCCGAAGATGCGATACGCTTCCACGGAACAGTTATATGTTTTGGTAACAAGGTCGATGTCCCAGCTGCCAACGTGAGCGATCTCCTGCGCCTTGGCCATCACCGACTCGCTCTGGCGCACTCTTTCCAACAAAATTCCCTGGCTGATCCGCAGCCGGAAATTCTCAATGATCGATCGGTTGATGCTGTACCCCGTACTCAGCAAAACCGCAGCAAACACGCCAAACAAAAGACCCATCATGATTTGAATGAGATTGTGCCGCGTGAGCAGAATAACAATTACGGGCAAGCTCGCCGGAATAACGAATGCATACACTACCGGCATATAGGCTGAGTTCCGGATAATGCAGCCCGCCAGCATGCCACCCAGCAGAAATAGCGCAAAGAGGTTATAAAGTGGCTCAGCCGTCACCAGGACCACGGAGCCCGTAAAACTCCACAAGCAGCCTGTCATAAAGGCGCCCACAGTGAAGGCCCATCCCCAGAGCCGTATCGTTTCCGGCTCTGGCACTACAAGTTGATAGCGTCGCCGAAGGATAAAGCGGACGAGAATGACGATGGAAAACAGCCCCAGCCACAAGAGTACCAGCCACTCTGGATAGAGCCTCCAAAGTACGGCGACTACGATGCAGGCATTCACTTCGTTCGCAATCAGATCGAGACGATTCTGCGTGATATTGCGAATCCGCTCCGCAACAAGGGAAACATCCAACCCCGGCAGTTCAATGTCGACATGGTCGTCAATCTGGGTATGGGGCATATTCTGCTACCTCAGGTAGCATCCGGCCCGCCTCGCAGCGGCTATGACCCTTTCCAAATCGATGGAGTCATTCTATGTGATGCTGGGGAGACCGCTCACGGGACACGCATAGGGGCTTCCTGGAGCTTTTATTTCTCACAAGTTAGGACAGGGTCCCACCCTGGCTATCACCGCATCCTCAGCCGCCTGCAATCGTATCCCCTAAAGCTGTCATTCTCCGGCTTCTCGCCCGCCACGCTCCCCTGTGGGGCCACAATGCGCGATAAAATCTATCGATAGCATTCGGAAACTTTGGCACCAACGGAGTCCCTTCCATGGCTCTTCCCTTTCCAGGCAGATTCCGGAGGTCTGTCCTACGGCGCGCAGCCGTAGTGGTTCTGGCCTCCGTTGCGGCCTCTGCGTCTGCGCAGCTTGCCTCGCCAGATCCCGGCACCCCGGATATCTACCAATCGCAGATCGGCGAATGCCAGCGGATCTCCATGGGTGAGCCGGCAAAGGCATCAGCTTTCGCCCAGTCCTTCCTGAGCAAGAGTAGTCTCACGCCCTACGCCACCATCATGTTTACGGATTGCCTTGCCCACGCCAAAGCCGTGGCAAATGACTTCAAAGGCGCCGTTGCGATAGAGAGTCGAGCTCTGCAGCTACTTGACTCATCCCACATGCCGGAACCCGTACAGGTCAATATCTTTACCAATGCCGGCGGAATGTTTCAAGCCGCGGGAGATTATGAGCGCGCGACGGAACTCTTCCGTCTGGCCCTGGCAAAGAGCAAGAACCTGCCGGCGGCGCAGATTGCCGCGCTTATCAACATGGGTGTCCTCTATCAGGAGATACAGAGCGATCCACTCTCTGCCGACCCTTACTTCCATAAGGCATTCGATCTCACCCGCTCCCTCGGGCAGGAAGATCCCTACATTGATTTCGACTATGGCGATAACCTTCTGCTCCTGAAGCGCTATAATGAAGCGCTTCAGATGATGGACCGAATAGCGGTCCTCGCGAAAGATAAAACAATCTATACCGGCGTGAATGACAGATCCAACGTGGACCGCGCCAGAATATTTCTCGCCACAGGCGACCTGAAACAGGCCCGACGGTTCATCAAGCTGGCCTACTCTCCCACACGGCGTGAAAATGACTCCGACGGAGAAGTCAGCTATCGTATCGCCTTGAGCAACATTCATCTCAAGGAGAAGAATCCTGAAGCAGCTCTGTCCTCCGCACAAAGTGCGTTGAAGCTGGGCCAGAAGCTTGATTCGAAGAAGGCCCAGCTCGATGCGATGCGCCTAATCGTTTCCGTCTACTCTGCCATGAACCGCCCTGCCGCGGCTCTCGCCATGGAGCAGCGTGCCAATGCGATGGAAGTGGATGAATTAAAAAACCAGAAGGTTAGAAATTTGGCCCTGTACGAATCCCAACTGAAAGATCAGGCCGTCCAGCTCCAAAATGAACAGCTACAGGCAGAGGCTGAAATCCAGGGGCTCAGCGTCAAACGCACCCGGCAATCACGCAACCTCCTCTTCGGCATTCTTGTCTTGCTCGTTGGCGGAGGCGGTGCTTTCCTGCTCTATCAGCGCCACGTAGGCCGAAAGCTCCATACCCTGAGCACCACAGATCCTCTGTGTGGAATCCTCAACCGGCGCGAAGCTGGCCGCCTCCTCAGTACACATCGCCATACGCCAGACCCCATCAACGGAAGGCGCACCGCTCTGTTTATCATCGATGCTGACCATTTCAAGTCGGTGAACGACAAGTACGGCCACGATGCAGGCGATCGCGTACTCACCGAACTCTCCGCGCGTTTTGCTGCCGTTTGCCGTCCAGACGATCTCGTTGCCCGCTGGGGCGGCGAAGAGTTTCTGATCGCAGCATGGCGGCTCACCCCACCGGAAGCAGCCGGCTTCGCCGAACGATTGCGCCTCGCCGCTGCTCAACCCGTTCAATTGACGGACAGAGAATCCATCCCCGTAACAGTCTCCATTGGATTCGTCCTCTACCCATTCATTCCCACGGGCGCCGACGGTGCCTGGCGCGAAGCCATCTACCTCGCCGACCGCACCCTCTACGCGGTCAAGCACTCCGGCCGCAACGCCTGGGCAGGCATATGGGGAACCCCGCAGGCAAGCGGCATCCCCCTCCGCACCATCCACGACGATCCCGACCAAGCCCAGGCCAGCGGATGGATCGAAGTCAGCTCCAGCAAACCGCTGCTCTGGCAAAGTGACTCAGCAGAACAAGGGATGCCCTCCGCTCATTCAGAAGCGGTGCAATAAACCATTCTTGCAGCCGCACCTTGGGCGATAATCACACGGTCGGCATCGTCCCGCCATCAATGACGTAGTCTGCCCCATGAATCGAAGCGGCACGGTCTGAAGCAAGGAACGCTGCCAGCTCCGCCACCTCTTCCGGCATTCCCGGACGGCCCACAGGAATCCCCCCAATCATCGCCATGATCTGTTGCCGCGATTCCTCTTCGGTGATTCCCCGGTTCTGCGCCAGTTGAACGATCATCCCGTGCGCGCCCGATGTCTCGATGAAGCCGGGAGAGATAGCGTTGACCCGCACCCCTCTGGGCCCAACCTCATTGGCTAATCCCTTGCTGTACGTGATCAGCGCCGCCTTTGCCGCGGCATAGGCCAGCGTTGAGTCGTAGAGCGGAAGCCTGTGCTGAATAGACGAGATGTGGAGGATCACGCCCGCATGCCGCTCCAGCATGCCTGGTAATGCACTCTTGTCGAAGCGAACTGCAGCCATCAGATTGAAATTGAGCGCAGTCTGCCAGTCCTCATCGCTCAGTGCCTGGAAGCCACCATTCGGAGCGCTGGAGCCGCCCACGCAGTTGATGAGGATGTCCAGGCCACCCCACTCAGCAGCGATCCGCTCCATCACCGCGGCCACGCCCGCCGGTGTGCTGATATCCGCTTGAACAAATAGCGCTGGCTGCTGCCCTTTGGGTAACGGCGACCGGGCTGTCGTTGCTACCCGCGCGCCAGCCAATCCAAAGCGTCGCACCATAGCCTCACCCATACCCTTTGTGCCGCCCGTGACCAGCACGCGCTTTCCCTTGAACTCACCTTCCGCAACAGCGAATGGATACGCGCTCATCGATTCTTCCATTAGGTTCTCCTCGGTGCTATTTGCACATTTCGGAGTCTCGCATCATACTCACATAAAAGGAAGTACGCACGAAAAAGTACGTATAGGAAATCGAATGGCAAAGCGCTACACCCCCACCTCCGCGGCAGCAGACGTCGAGGCAGCCCTGCGCCTGCTCGAAGGACGCTGGAAGCTCGTAATTCTCTTCCATCTCTTCGGCGGAAAGGTGAAGCGCTATTCCGAACTCGAGCGAGACATCCCGAACATCACCCAGAAGATGCTCGGCCAGCAACTCCGCTCTCTTGAGGCCGATGGAATTGTCGCGCGCAAATCCTACCCGCAGGTCCCTCCCAAAGTGGAGTACCGGCTGACGGAGTGGGGCCAATCGCTCTGCCCGGCACTGGATGCAATTCTTAAATGGGCAGACCGGCGTCCTGTATAAACCTGAGTGTAGCCACTCGCAGCTTCATCGCGAGTGGCGCAGTCGATGGATCTGCTTTTCGCCCCTGCTTTATTTGTCATTCCGAAGCGTAGCGCGCGGAATCTGCTTTTAAGTGGCTCCACAACATTTCTTCAATCGCAAGAATGTTCTGGCTCCTCTGAAGACCATTCATCGAAAAAATAACTAATTCAGCCCGATCAAGCCTTCCGGCAGCTTCATCTCGATGCGCTTCTTCTCCGTATCGATGCTCACGATGTAAGCCTTCACGAACGGCACCAGGTGCTCGCCGCCGTCTTCGCTCTTCACCACCAGCATCTGTGCCAGGTCCAGCGCCGCGCTTCCCTCCGGCGCCTCCACGTCATCCACGATTCCAACCACGCTTTCGCCGTCAAACACCGTGCACCCAACCAGGTCGCTGACGTAGGCCTCGTCCTCTTCCAGCGGCGCGCGCTCCTCCGGCGGAATCGTCACGTCGAGCCCGTTCAGCTTCTCCGCGTCGTTGATGGAGTCCACCCCGGCAAACTTCAGCACCACCCGTCCGGCGTTCTTCCCCACCGGCAAAAAGTACGATTCCACCGTGTAATCCACCGTGCCAGCCCGTACATTCCTACCGGTAAATCGCTCCGGAAAGTCAGTCAAAAGCTCGGCCAACAGCTCCCCCTTGCGCCCCTGTGGGCGTAGAAGATGAGCAAGCGTAATGCGTTCGGTATCGGGCATGGTGTGAATTATCTCAGGAAAGTAAAAAGCCCGGCAGACTGCCGGGCTCCGTTTTACGCTGACTTGCTGACTCGCTGCCTTACGCGCGGTTTCCGCGGTTGTCGTCATCTTCGTCAAACACTTCGTCCTCATCTTCATCGTCGTCTTCCACGATGTCGAGTTCGAACTTCTGATCCAGCTTGGCGCTGGCAGCGGCCAGAATGGTGCGCAACGCGCGCGCCGTCCTTCCGCCCTTGCCGATCAGGCGCGTTACGTCGTCCGGCGCAGCCACCACTTCGATCACGGTAGCGCCGTCCTCATCGAACGCCTCTACCTCGACCTCGTCCGGCTCATTGACGAGCGTGCGGGCGATGGCCGTAAAGAGGGCAACCATGTCGGGCGCAGCTGCTCCCGGCGTGGTGCTCTCAACAGGTTCCGTTGCTTGGGTCATCAGGAATCTCCATGTGTACCCGTAAAGACGGGCAAAGCTCTAGAGGGAGAAAATCTGCGCCAATGCGCGTATTTACGCTACGGTTGCAGCCGGCTCTTCAGCCACAGCAGGCACCTGCGCCATCAGCTTGCCGACGCGCTCAGAGAGCTGTGCACCGTTCTTGGTCCAGTACTCGATGCGCTCACGCTTCAGGTCCACGGTTGCTGGGCTGGTACGCGGATTGTACGTTCCCACCACTTCGATGGAGCGGCCATTGCGGGCGCGATCCTTCTCAATGACAACAACGCGATAGTAAGGCTGCTTGCGGGCGCCGAAGCGCGCCAGGCGGATCATCAACACAGGGTAAGTCCTCTCAATAAAACCTTTGGATTCGGGGAACGCGCATACACTTGAACACCGCACTGATGTGCGCGGCAAACGCTACGATTCCCAACACCTAAGTATCGCGGATTTACGCCCTTTTCGCAACCTCTCCCCCACTCCGCCTCGTCCAACCATCCAGCCCGGGAGTACCATGGGCTTGTTCCGGCTGGCGAACCGCCCCTCCGCCACCCTGCGAGGCCTCACTATGGCTGCGATCCAACGCGAGTATTACAAGTGGTTTTCCCCCCATCTCCACCGCGATATGGAGCTTCTGGTCTTCGGCGGCTCTGGCTCCGGAAACCCCGTTCCCGCTATCGCCTTCCCCACCGCCCGTGGTCGATTCTTCGAGCTGGAAGACACTGGAATGGTTCAGGTGGTCGCCCCCAAGCTGGAACGCGGCGAAATCCAGATCTTCTGTGTCGATAACCTTCCCGTCTGGAACAACCCCGACCTCCCCGGGGACGAGAAGATCGCCCAGCAGCTGCAGTATGAAGCCTATGTGTTGGAGGAGGTTCTTCCCCTCATCCACAAGGGCCGCCACCATCCCCATGTCGCCACAGCGGGCTTCGGATTCGGCGGCTATCACGCCGTCAACATGGCCCTGCGCCACCCAGACCGCTTCCAGAGCTTCCTCTCGCTTGGCGGCACCTTCGACGTCACCGACCGCCTCAACGGCCACATGGACGAAGCCACGTACCTGAACCTGCCCACCTACTACATCCCCAACCTGGTCGATGCCTGGTACCTTGACCGCTACCGGCACAACACCTACATCCTGGCCACCGGCGAGGAAGATACCTGCCGCGGTGCCAATGAGAAGATGGCCGCCGTCCTCCGCGCCCGCCAGATCCCCTGCCGCCTGGACGTATGGGGCAGCGGCAGCGGGCGCAGCTGGGATTGCTGGCAGAAGATGCTGCGCAACTACCTCTAGTCTCGATCTAGTCGCGGGCGCGCTTCTCCAGCGGTACATACGGCGCAGGCGCAGCAGCAGGCACGTCCTTCGCCGCCATACACTTCGGCCCTGGCTTACGTGCGGCCACAGTATCTGAGGCATCCTTCTCCACCGGTGGAGCGTTTACCAGCACCAGCCCCTTCGGGCATGGATTCTCCGCCAGCACCGGCGCGAGGTGCTTGGGCACAGGAGGCGCATCCTCTTCAATCCCCTTCACTGCCACGTTCATTTTGGAGCCCGGCCACGCATAGGGGGCAACCGGCTTATCTCCATATCCCACGACTGGAAAGCGCGATGGCATCGTAAAATTCGCATCCAGCGCCACCCATGCCGGCTCCGCCTTCTTGTCCTTGCCTCCCTTGCCGATCACGGCTTTCTTGCCCAGCAAAATATCGTCGGAGTAGATCTGCATCTCGTGATCTGAGGCCTTTACCGTGAGCGTGTGACCATCAAAAGCATTCTTCTGCTCCGCTCCCCCGGCAAACTTATTGTCAGACACAACCACCACACCGATGCCCGGCGCATAAATGTAAATGAACTTGAGATCTGGGATGCTGTAGTTCAGCGCAGCCTTGCCAACGATCCCATCGACCGTGAGCGTTCCACGGGTGATCGTAGCCGGCGTAACCTTGGGCGGCTTTTCCTTCTTTGGCTTCTTTTTCTTCGGAGCCTTGGGGCACTTCTTACCCTTGCACGGCGGCGGTGCAGGCGCGTCAACGGGCGGTGGAGCTACCGTATCGGCCACGGGCGCAGCTGGTTCTGCAGTGGATGATGGCGGACTGTTCTGCTGTGCAGGAAGGGGGAAGAATGCAACCAGCATTGCTACAGAAAAGAAAGCGGTACGGATACAGCGTCGAACAGATCGTGCAGAAGTCATTCCAATGCCTTTACGGCCCTGCGCATCGGTACTTCGCCCGGGAGGGGGAGTGGAAGCTGAGGAAGCAACAGGGATATGTGAGCAAAGCATACGCTGTCGCCAACACCGCCGAAAATAAATATTCACGGCAAAGAGTTATAAACTCAGGTACATCAGGTTCTGCCTGAAAACCTTATGCCCAGTCCACTCGCCACTCCCCGACCTCTCCAACGCCGCAGCAAAGCGGCTCCGGACACAGGAGTGCGTGGCCGCGTCAAGCCAGTCTCCCCCCAGACCACGAAACAGCAGATGCTCCGCCTCCTGGTCTGCAGCGATGCCCCGGAGGAGGCGCTGCGCTACCACGGCGCACAGCGCATCGCCGGCGTCGATGAAGTCGGTCGTGGCGCGCTCTTTGGCCCCGTCGTGGCCGCGGCGGTCATCCTGCCCGAAGACATGCACCTGCTGGCTGAAGCCGGACTGAAGGACTCCAAGCAGATGCTCCGTGAAGACCGCGAGCATCTGGACCGCATGATCCGCGAAATGGCACTCGCCGTAGCCGTAGCAGAGGTTGACGCCGAAACCATCGATCGCATCAACATCTATCAGGCTTCGCGCCTCGCCATGCTCATCGCCGTGCAGCAACTCCACATCGCGCCCGACCATCTTCTGATTGACGCCATGCGCATCGACCATCCCTGCGCCCAAACGAAGCTCATCTACGGCGACTCCCTCTCGCTCTCCATCGCCGCCGCATCCGTCGTCGCCAAGGTCTATCGCGATGCCATGATGTGCGCCATGGATGAGCAGTTCCCCGCGTACGGTCTGGCATCGCATAAGGGTTACGGCACGCCCTTTCATCGCCGTGCACTGGCAGAGTTTGGCCCCACCCCGCTCCATCGCAAAACCTTTGCCCCGGTCGCAGCGCTACAGGTTGAAGAAGCCGCGCTTGAACTCGACTTCGCCGAGGGCGACGTGCTCTTCGACGAACTTGCCGCCAACCCCACGCACCCGATCTCCACCCCACAACCCATCCCGGAGGAAGATCCTTGCCGCTTCGATTGATGTGTATCACCGCCCATCCGGACGACGAATGTTTTGCCTTTGGCGGTGCCCTCGCGCTTGCAGCCGAACGCGGTATCGAGACCAGCGTCATCTGCCTCACAGACGGCCAGGCTGGCACCTATCGCGGCAACGCCAGCACTCCAGCCGAACTGGGCGCGATACGCCGCCGCGAATTTGTCGCATCGTGCGAACTGCTGGGCGTGACCCGGCACGAGTTGCTGGATTACCAGGACGGCCAACTGGAGCATGCCGAGTTCGCAACCGCCGCCGGCCTGCTGGTGGAGCGCATCCGCGCATGGCGGCCGGATATCGTCCTCACCTTCGGCGGCGACGGCGCGCTCAACACCCATCCTGACCACTCCATGGTCTCCTTCTTCACCACCGCAGCCTTCCACTGGGCCGGACGCCCCAAACGCTACCCGGAACAACTGCAGCGCGGCCTGCAACTGCATCTGCCCCAGCGTCTCTACTTCGTAACAACGGATTTTTTCCTGCCGGGCCGTCCGCCTCTGCTGCCCGCGCCCTACAGCGTGAAGCTGGACATCAGCAGCGTGCTGGAAAAGAAACTGGCCGCGTTCAAACTGCACACCTCGCAAGCGCCGCTGGTCGAGACCACAAAGCTGGCCTTCGAAAAGCATGGCCTGACGGAACACTACGTGCTCGCTGCCGCGCCTGTACCACAGGCCGTAGCAGTAACGACCGGTCTGTTCGATGGACTGAAATAAATCTCCTTCGGAGGAAGGCGCTTCGGCGCTGAATACTGCATGAAGCTCCTCAGCTTATTACGCGGATCGCTTGCCCTGCTGGCTGCATTTCTCTTCAGCGCGCATCTTCAGGCGCAGAGCACCGGTATCCGCATGGTGCCGGCAACGAATGTGTCGGCACAGTACAGCGGCTCCATCTCCGGCCACGTCTACTGTGCAGACACCAGTGCGCCCGCCCGCTTTGCGCAGGTCACGCTGACCAGCGTGCGCACCACTGACACCCGCGACTTCAACGGGGGAGTGCAGACTTCCAGCACCACGGGTCTGGATGGCAGCTTCCAGATACAGAATGTCCGTCCCGGCATGTACTATGTGGCGGCCACACTCCCGGGATACCTCTGAATCCGCTCTCCATGATTCCCCGCGCCGATCTTCTCAGCAGCGATCCAGCCGCCCAGCAGCGCGTAGCTGCTCAGATCGCACCCATCAGCATTAATGGCACAGAACAGGCTCGTGCCGAGATACGGCTGGAGCGCGGTGCCTCCATCTCCGGCACCATCTACTACGATGACGGCTCCCCGGCTCAGGGAGTGGAAGTGCGCGCTCGCTCCACTGGCAGCCAGCCTTCCGCGATCGGCACCTCACAAGGTGGAGGCAGTTCGTTCTACCTGGGCCAGGACCTGCCCCGAACCGATGACTACGGCCGTTACCGGATTACGGGTCTGCCGTCGGGAACCTACGCAGTGGTCGTATACGCAACGCTTTTCCAACCAGGGGTCGGCGGCGGCTCGCGCACGAGTCAAAACGGCACGCTCATTGTCTATGCACCGAAAAACGTCCGGCTGGTTGACGCAAAGAGCTTCGACCTGAAGGCTGGAAATGAATTGACTGGCGCGGACGTCCTGATTCCCCTGTCTGCCTTCCACGCCGTGGGCGGTTCGGTCGAATCGCAGGATGGAATAACTGTCAACGCGGGAGCTCTGAACCTGATCGACGATGCCGACAAAACACACACCTACTTCGCCAGCGTGGGAAGCGATGGACGCTTCCGATTCTTATATGTACCGGAAGGCAGTTACACGCTAAAAATCTCCAACGCCTCCATCACAGAGTCCAGCAGCAGTACCGGTCACGGCGGCACATTCAAAATAATCCAGCGCTTCGGCGACGCCACGCAAAGCATCGCTGTGCAGAGCGGCGACCTCTCCACCATTGTGTTGCAGGTGCCCCCAACTACCGCCACTCCCTAGAGTTACTCCAGGCCCTCATACTGCGCGTCGCTCACGTGCTCGAACCAATTCACATTCACGCCGCTCTCATCCGATTCCTGCATCGCCAGATGCACCATGCCCTCACCCGGCGCAGCGCCATGCCAATGCATCTCACCCGGCGCAATCTGCACCGTGTCTCCCGGATTCAATATCTGCACCGGCTCGCCCCGTAGTTGCACTCGGCACACACCACTCAGCACATGCAGCGTCTGTCCTACCGGATGCGTATGCCACGCCGTGCGTGCCTTCGGCGCGAACGCTACAAAGACCGCCTGCAGCCGCGAAGGCGCTTCCCCACGAACGATCTCATCCATCCACACTTCGCCGGTAAACCACTCCGCCGGTCCACGCTTGTTCTGCCGCTCGTCCGTCTTAACAATCTTCATAAAGCTCCTGGGCCGTATCGGCATATAAATCTTCTTGGATAACTCAAACCACCACTGTCATCCTGAGTGTAGCCACTCGCAGCTTCATCGCGAGTGGCGCAGCGAAGGATCTGCTTTCGCCCCTGTTTTATTTATCATTCCGAAGCGCAACGGCTTTGTTTGTCATTCCGAAGCGAAGCGCGCGGAATCTGCTTTTCCCTCTCGCCACCAATCTCTCCATCCCAAAAACTTTCAAACCGAGTCATTCTGACCCTCGAGCGCAGCGAAGGGCAAGAATCCAGACGCTCCCCACATCACCCATACCGCCAAAGAGCTTCCACTGCACCAACTCTCCGGCGAGTTCCGCGCATAACTAAAACATCACTGTCATCCTTCGCCGTCCCGCCCACTCCTCGGCGCACCTTACCGCATCTGAAACTCCGGCGACCCCAACACCAGCGCCGTGAGCTGATTCAGCCGTTCCGTCGGACTCCCCACATTAGCCTGCGACTGCTCCGCCTGCTGATGCATGAACTGCTGCGTGCGATCCGAAACGCCGCCAGTGATCAACGCGCTCTCCAGCACACCCAGCACCACATCCGTTCCGCTGCGGCGAGCCTCCGGCGTAGATACGCTCGCCGCCGTCACCACCCGCCCCTGCTTCGCATCCACCGGCGCGGGCTGCGCCATCAACTGCAGCGCCACCAGACGCGGCGCGTCAAACTTCATCCCGCCGATGCCGTTCCGCGTCAGCGCCACCGCAAAGTTCAGCCGGTCCACCAGCGCCGCCGTATTCATCCACTGCTCTGCGGTAATGTAGTAGCCCGTCGGCGGCAGCGCCTGGTACAGCGGCATGCCCATCCGCTGAATGGTGTACACCAGCGATGCCGGATTCGCCGGGTCCGTCGCCGTCGACCGGAACGTCGATGCAACAAACTCCACCGGCGTCTTCACCTTGTTGCGGAAGTAGCGATGCGAGTTGAACTCCGGCGACTGCACCATCGCTCTCAGCACAGCGCTAATGTCACCATCGCTGCTCAGGTAAGTCTTCGCCATCCGGTCCACCAGCGCCGGAGGTGGCGTATCCGCCACAAACCGCTGTGCAATAAGCGATGAGATGAAGTGTGCCGTCTTCGGACTGGCCGCCAACGTAGTCAGCGCGTTCAGCCCCTCGTTCATCCCATCTTCTTTCACCGTCTGTCCGAACCACTCTTTCGTGCCCGGCTCATGCGCCTTCGGATTGAAAATAAATCCGCCTCCCAGCTCCTGGTGGTCCACGCCCCAGCCCGTCAAAATCGCCGCCAGATGCGTCACATCCGCCTGCGTATACCCACCATTCACGCCGACAGTGTGCAGCTCCATCACCTCGCGCGCATAGTTCTCATTCAGTCCGCGGCCACCGCGCTTGCTATTCGGATTGTTCCCACCGTTCGCCACCGAATTGGGCCCGATGCTGGTGTAGTTATCCAGGTAAACCATCATCGCGGGCGACTCCGCCGTCGCCACCAGCAGCTCGCGGAACTTCCCCAGCGCATGCGGACGAATCACGTCGCGCTCATACGCCGGTGTATAGATCTTGTCCTGGTCCTTGTAGATATAGATGTTGAAGTGATTGAACCAGAAATCCGTCATCACCTCCTGCAACTGCCGCTCGCTCTGGATCGCCCGTACCAGCTTCGCCTGCTGCAACTCCGAGACTGCCACCCCGCTCGCATCAATGTGGGCCGCCATCCCGTAAAACACCTCGCGCTCGCGCGGCGTCATATCCGCCATCAGCAGCCGCTTCTGATCGCCATCCACACTGCCCACAAATGCAATCCGCTCCGCTACCGGAACCTTCATCAGCGCCAGCATGCGCTCCTGCTTCGGCAACGCAAAGAGCTGTCCCGCAATGCGCGCCGCAGTCGCCTGATCCTCTTTCTTCTTCTGCGCCACCTGCTCGTCCGTCAGCACCGGCGGCGGCACCGCCTGCCCCGCGGCATTCTTCTGGTCGCGCTCCGCGTTCCACTTGTAGACCTGTGTTTCGTACAGCCCCGC
>DASWOP010000134.1:0-8557 GCA_036404255.1 Acidobacteriaceae bacterium
AAGCGTGAATATGAGTATGGTTCGCGGACTATCTTCCTGTTCGGCGCCTTGCGTCAGGAAAGAACTTGCACGACATGTCTCACCAACGTTGCTTGACGATGTCATCGTAACCAATAAAGTCAGCCAGAATCTGCACGCGGAGATGCTTTTGCGCCAACTCGGCTTCAAGGCCACGCCCTACACTTCCTTTGCGCAGGGCGCGCGGGTGGTGCGGCAGTTTGCGATCAATGCGGGTGTGAAGGCGGATGATTTTTATTTTGTCGATGGGTCTGGGCTTTCTACTTATGATATTGCGACGCCGCGAGCGTTTACTGCGCTGCTGCGGTATGCGGCTGCGCAGCCGTGGGGGACGGACTGGAAGGCTTCGCTGCCCGTCGGGGGAGTGGATGGGACGCTGGAGCATCGGTTTACCGAGGCTCCGCTGAAGGGGGAGGTGTTTGCCAAGACGGGGACGCTCTCAGAGGATCGCGCGCTGAGTGGTTATCTCGTCTGCGCGAGCGGGAAGACTCTGGTGTTTTCGATTCTGGTGGGGAACCATCTGCCGGGTTCGCATGAGGATCGCGATGTGATGGATAAGATTGTGGCGGCGATTGCGGCGACGAATTGATAAAGGCGAACCACGGATTTCACGGAGTCGCACGGATCAAAACGGAAGTCTTTTATCCGGGTTGTTCTGTGAAATCCGTGGTTAAGTTCTTCGCTTCCCCGTGCGGCCAATGCGACAATAGGAGCGTGAAAAAGCTCTTAGCAATTACTTCCGCAATAGTGCTGGCTGTGGCCGCTGCCGGGTGCCGCTCGGTTCCGCCGCCTACGCCGATTGAGCAACTCAATTCGCAGCAGACGCATGGTTATCAGGTCTACCAGGCGGCTTGCGCCAGTTGCCACTATGACCGCCAAACGGGCGATCTGCATGGACCTGCGCTGATCGGGATGTATAAGAAGCCGTATCTGCCCAGTGGCGCGCCGGCCAATGATGATCGCGTGATGCAGAGCATTCAGCATGGGCGCGGCATGATGCCGCCCATCCCCTTGGGTGACCAGGAGATGCAGGATCTGCTGGCGTACATGCACACGCTATGAGCGAAAATCTTCCATCACAAGCGCCCGCTCCAGCGAAAGGCATTCTGCTGCCCGGCGTAGCGGCGATCTCGCTCTTCATGCTCTTCATGGCATTGATGAACGCTTTCGGCGCAATCCATGGTATGTTCCGCACGCCGGCAGCGGACTACAGCGTGCTGGCGGTGTGTTCGCTGCTGGTGGTGGGCGTCTTCGGCCTGCTGCGGATGAGGCGCTGGGGTTGGGCGCTGGTGCTGGGCGGGGCGATCTTTCTGGCGCTGGGCGACCTGCTCTTCTTCAAGATGACGCGGACGACGTTTTTTGCGGTGCGGTCGGTGCTGGAGTTGGTGTTTTTCCTGTATCTGGTGCGGGGGGAAGTTCGGGACCGGCTGCGATAGATACTTGTCATACCTTCATAAACCGTCATAATATGAAGGTATGACGATGACTTCCCTGAACATCTCGATCCCCGTCCAGCTTAAGGCTTATATCGAAGCGCAGGTCGAATCTGGCGACTATGGTACGCCGAGTGAGTATGTACGCAGTCTGGTGCGTAAGGACAAAGAGTCCAAACTGGATGAATTGAAGCAGCGATTGCTGGCTGCTCTACAGACGGAAGAATTTGAACTAACGCCGGAAGAACTTGCGAGCAAAAGTTTTGAAGACCTGTTGCGGGCTAAGTTGAAAAAGTAATCTGGACAACGTCCGCTGGAATGGCGGAGGGAAGTACCTGACGCGGTATGAGCACGACGCGCCTCCGAATCTTTGCCGCTGCTACAGAGAGCATTCTGGCGCAGGCTGATTACTGCAGGCTGCATGAAACCGAGGGACTCGCGAAGCGCTGGGTGGAAGCTGTTCAGAGGACGTTGCAGCAACTCGCTCAGTTTCCGCAATCGGGACCACGTGTCATCCTGGAGGCATACCGTGGCGTTGCACTGCCTCAAGACCTGCGTCGCGCTATCATTCAGGACTTTACGGAATGTTTGATCTTCTACCGCTATGTTTCGTCTGAAAGCGTGGTGAAAGTTCTGGACGTCATGGATGGCCGGCGCGATCTCGAACATGCGCTGGAAACACTGCTCATGGAAGAGTAGCAAAGCCGGTGCCTCTGCCCGCCAACGTTTACAATTTAATCGTGGCTACTATTCCCCAAGTCGATAGCTCAAATCTTATCCAGATTGACCTCTCTCCCAAGGTGCGTGCGCCGAAGCCGCTTTGGCTGAAGGCGAAGGCCCCGGTGGGCGAAACGTACCATTCGCTGAAGAAGCTGGCGCGGGGGCAGGGGCTGCATACTGTCTGCGAGAGCGCGCAGTGCCCCAATATTGGCGAGTGCTGGAACCAGAAGTCGGCCACCTTCATGATGCTCGGCAACCTGTGCACGCGGCGCTGCGGATTCTGCGCGGTGCAGAAGGGCAAACTGGAGCCAATCGACCGTACCGAACCGGCGCGCGTGGCCTATGCCGTGGCCGAGCTTGGTTTGCGGCACGCCGTCATCACCAGCGTGAACCGCGACGACGACAATATGGGCGCGGCGGAGATGTTCGTTGAGGTGATCCGCGAGATCCACGAGCTGACGGGGCGCGACGGTAAGGAGCCGTGCCGGGTGGAGGTGCTGACGCCGGACTTTCAGGGGCACGAGGAGTGCATCCGGCTGGTGGTGGACGCGCGGCCGGAGATTCTGAACCACAATATCGAGACGGTGCCGCGGCTCTATGGCGTGGCCAAATCCGGCGGGCGGTATGAGCGCAGCTTGCGGTTTTTGGAGTTTGCCAAGGAGCTGAATCCGCGGCAGGTGACCAAGACGGGCATCATTGTTGGGCTGGGCGAAGAGATGCACGAGCTGATCGCCGTCTTCCGCGACCTGGCGGACCGCAAGGTGGATATTCTGACGATTGGGCAGTATCTGCGGCCATCGAAGGACCATCTGCCGATGTCGCGTTACTACACGCCGGATGAGTTCGCCTTCCTGAAGCATGAGGCGCTGGCGATGGGCTTCAAGCATGTGGAGAGTGGGCCGCTGGTGCGGTCGAGCTATCACGCGCAGGAACAGGCTGAGAGTACCGGGCTGGCGTAACTATGAGTCGATTTCAGGAACTCAACCGCATCAATGCGGCAATCGAACACGAAAATGATCGTGAACTGCAATGGGCGCGTTCGTATGTTCAGATGAGGCTTTCAATTGGTGGTAGGAAAGCGGCGACTCAGCACTGGCTTCGAATTCAAAGAAATATAGAAAAAACATTGGCGAAAATGGCGGAGTCACCGAACAATCGCACGGATTCGTCCGTCTCTGTAAAATAGTCGCTTGCGCAACCGCGCAAGAAGGAACGTACGCATATGGCATCGGCAATGATCAGTATCCCCGCTCTCAAGAGCACGTATTTTGACCTCACCTCACGCATGGAAAAGGCTGTGGAAGGCTTTCGCACGCAGTTGGTGGCTATCCGCACGGGGCGCGCCAGCGTGCATGTGCTCGATCCCGTCCGCGTGGATGCTTATGGCAGTATGATGACTCTCTCGCAGGTGGCGACAGTGAACGCCGCCGAGGGGCAGCTCATTACGGTGCAGCCTTATGATCCGTCGCTCATCAAGGCGATCGAGAAGGCGATTACCGAGGCGAATATCGGTCTGAATCCGCAGAACGACGGCAAGATCATCCGGCTGCCGGTGCCGCCGATGAACGAGGAGCGCCGCAAGGAAACGGTGAAGCACCTGAACAAGGTGCTGGAAGACCATCGCACGGCGATGCGCAACATCCGGCGTGACGCGAATGACGCCATCAAGAAGGCTGTGAAAGACAAGCTGGTCTCTGCCGACGAGGAGAAGCGCGCGGCGGACGAGGTGCAGCAGATCACGGACAACGAGATCAAGCGGATTGAAGAGATGTTCAAGGCAAAGGAAAAAGAAGTGATGACGGTATAAGAACCTCAGCACGGATTGGACGGAAGAGACGGATCAAAACGGATCAGACGTAAAAGGCGGATGTGCCCACTAGGGCATAATCCGCCTTTATCGGTTGTTACCGTCTCATCCGTGCTGAGGTTCTTATTGCTGCACCTACCGAATAGAATGGAGCTATGGCTACTCGTACTGTTCATGCCGTGTGTTCGCATGATTGTCCCGACTCCTGCGGTGTTCTTGTGACCGTGGATGAGTTGACGGGGCGTGCGACGCGGGTGCAGGGCGACCCAAGCCATCCGGTGACGCGGGGATTTCTTTGCGGCAAGGTCGCGAAGTACCTGGACCGGGTGTATTCGCCGGACCGGCTGCTCTACCCGATGCGGCGGCGCAAGGGCGTAGCCAAGGGGCCGGTGCAGCAGAGCGAGATTGACTCGGTGTTCGAGCGCGTGTCGTGGGATGAGGCGCTGGGCGAGATTGCGGCGAAATTTCAGACAATCAGCGACGAGTTTGGGCCTGAGAGCATTCTGCCGTACTCGTATGCCGGGACGATTGGTCAGCTGGGGTATGGGTCGATGGACCGGCGGTTTTTTCACCGGCTGGGGGCGTCGCAGCTGGACAGGACGATCTGCTCGAGTACGGGCGGGGCGGCGTTTGTGTCTGTCTATGGTGTGCGGCTGGGGCCGTCACCGCAGGATTTCGCGCATGCACGGCTGATTATTGCGTGGGGCGCGAATATTCACGGGAACAACGTGCACCTGTGGCCGTTTATCGAAGAGGCGCGGCGCAACGGGGCGAAGCTGGTGGTGATCGATCCGTATAAGACGCGGACGGCAGCGCTGGCGGATTGGCATATTGCCATCAATCCGGGGACGGATGCGGCGCTGGCGCTGGCGATGATGCATGTGATCCTGCGTGATGGGCTGGAAAATAAGGAATATATCGCTGCAAATACGCTGGGGATTGAGCAGTTGGCCGAGCATGTGCGCGGGTATACGCCGGAAGTGGCGGCTGCGGCGACAGGCGTGGCGGCGGAGGATATCGAGCGGCTGGCGCGGATGTATGCGGCGGCAAAGCCGGCTGCGATACGGATGAACTACGGTGTGCAACGGCAGGAGAACGGTGGTGCGGCGGCGCGTGCGGTCGCGATGCTGCCGCTGCTGACGGGCGCGTGGATGCATCGCGGCGGTGGTGTGGTGCTTTCGACCAGCGGAGCGTTCCCGTTCAACTCGAAGGCGCTCCAGATGCCGGAGTTGATGCTGGCGAGTCCGCTGGGGCGCGAGGCGCGCGTGGTGAATATGTCGCTGCTGGGCGAATCGCTGACCGAGTTGGGAACGCGCGAGGGCGATGGGCCGCCGGTGAAAGCTCTGTTTGTATACAACTGCAATCCGGCGGCGGTTTCGCCCAATCAGACGGCGGTGGTGCAGGGATTGAAGCGCGACGACCTGTTTACCGTGGTGCATGAGCAGTTTTTGACGGACACGGCGGATTACGCGGATATTCTGCTGCCGGCGGCTTCGTTTCTGGAAGTGAAGGACGTGCAGGGGGCCTACGGACATTATTTTCTGCAGCTTTCGCAGCAGGCGATTGCGCCGCTGGGCGAGTCGCAGCCGAACTGGTGGGTGTTTGGGCAGTTGGCGCAGCGGATGGGGTTTGCGGAGGGGTGCTTCCGCGATACGGCGGACGAACTGATCGATGCGGTGCTGGCTGGGAACGCGGCGGGCATCACGCGGGAGCATCTGGAGCGCGAGCATCGCGTGGATATTCAGGTGGAGGGAGCGCTGCCGTTCGGCGATAAAAGCTGGTTCCGCACGCCGAGTGGGCGGGGTGAATTTTATTCGCAGGCGATGGCGGATTCTGGGCTGGACGCATTGCCGGTCTTCCGTGCGCCGGTGGAATCGCGCTACGGGGCAGGCGGAGAAAATAAATTTCCGCTGGAGATGCTGCCGCGCAAGGCGGACAACTGGATGAATTCCACTTTCGCGAATATTCCTACGCACCAGGCGATGGAGCGCCGGACGCTGGGTGTGCTGGAGATGCATGCGGACGATGCCGCGCCGCGCGGAATCCAAGAAGGCGATATGGTGGAAGTGTGGAACAGCCGCGGCAGTATTCGGCTGCGTGCCCACGTAAATGGCTCAGTTCGGCCGGGTGTAGTGGCAGCAAGCCTCGGTTGGAGTAAGCTGACATCGGACGGTAAAGGCGTAAACGCGCTGACTTCAGAGCGACTGAACGACCTTGCCGGAGGGCCTACGTTTTACTCCACTTTGGTGGAGGCGCAGAAAGTAAGATGACAAACTGCACACATTCCGGTGCATGCACCATAGATGCCATCTCCGCCGAGTTGGGTACTTGCTCCAACTCACCTATAATTGAACTTTCCCAAGAGGGTTCCTTAGGAGCCTGATTTTTGCAGTGAGGGTGTGCGTATTCTTACCGTTAGCCAAGAGGGTGAAAACCCCCTGACCCATCAGACCAAGCGCACGCGCCAGGGCCGTCTTTGCAGCTTCCGTACTTCTCTTCCCCATAAGCTGTTGCGCGCTCTCCGCCCGTTGGGCATTGCTGCCCTGCTGGCAGCCAGTGTTGCGCCCGCGCTCCATGCGCAGGCAACGCAGGTTCTGTGCCAGCCGCAGGTGATCGGCAACCGCAGGATTCCGAAGGAGTCCGTGCTGGCCCGTCTCTTCTCTCGCCAGGGCGATCTATACGATGCCAACGTAGTGGAGCGCGATTTTAACTCGCTCTGGAACACCGGCTACTTTGAAGACATCCGCATGGAGCGCGAGGACACGGAGAAGTGCGTCCAGCTCATCATCTACGTGCGGGAGAAGCCCACCATCGCGGCCATCGACTACAAAGGCCTGAACGCCGTTACCCAGTCTGACGTGCTGGAGCGGTTCAAGAAGGCCAAGGTCGGCCTCTCGGTAGAGAGCCAGTACGACCCTACCCGCATCAAGCATGCTGAAGTGGTGCTGAAGGAGATGCTGGCCGAGCACGGGCACCAGTTCGCCACGGTGCAGCCGGAGATCAAGACGCGTCCGCCATCATCGGTGAACGTCCTCTTCGTGGTGAAGGAAGGTCCCACGGTTAAGGTCGGCAAGATAGTTTTTGAGGGCAACACCTCGTTGAAGCCGCGCACACTGCGCGCTTCGATGAAGAACCTGAAGCCGATCGGGATTCCGCATTCGATCGTGTTTGAGAACCTGTTTGCGCGTACGTTCGACTCCACCAAGCTGGATGAAGATTCTGAGCGCGTGCGTCAGGCGTATCGCGACCGCGGATACTTCAAGGCTCTGGTGGGCGAACCCCAGACACATGTGCGCGATGCCGGCGGACTGGATCTGCTGCTGCGTCCTTCCAAGGGCAAGCGCGTTGACATCCTGATGCCGATTGAAGAGGGCGGACGGTATCGCCTGGGCGGCATCACCTTTACCGGCAACAAGGCAGTGACTAACACCCGAGTTCTGCGCGCACAGTTTGCGCAGAAGGACGGTGAATGGTTCAACGCCACCCTGTTCGGCAAGGGGCTGGAGCAACTGCGCAAGGCGTATGGCGAACTCGGCTATATCAACTTTGTGGCCAATCCGGCGCCCCGCGTGGATGAGGCGAAGCACCTGGTGTACCTGGATATCGACGTCACCGAGGGCAAGCCTTACTACGTTTCGCGCATTGAGTTCTCTGGAAACACGGTCACGCGCGATAAGGTCATCCGTCGCGAACTTCTGCTGGAAGAAGGCCAGGTCTATAACAACCGCCTGTGGGAGATGAGCATTCTCCGCCTGAACCAGTTGAACTATTTTGAGACGCTGAAGGCGGAAGAGGATTCCGAGACGCGCCAGAACGAGCAGGAAGGCAGTGTTGACTTGCTGCTCAAGCTGAAGGAGAAGGGCAAGAACTCCATCGGTTTGAACGGCGGCATCAGCGGTCTTTCAGGCACGTTCATCGGCCTGAACTACGAGACTAACAACTTCCTTGGACTGGGCGAAACACTCTCAGTGCAGGCGAATATTGGCGATCTCTCGCGGAACCTGAGCTTCGGATTTACCGAACCCTACTTCCGCAACCGGCCGCTGTCGCTCGGCTTGCAGGTCTTTACCAGCAAGACGGACTACAACCCGGCGAAGAGCTACGGCATTAACAACAGCGGCACGGCATTGAGCGCGCAGCAGAACTCGCTGATCACGAACTACAACCAGTCCACGACGGGTCTGAGTGTTTCAACGAGCTATCCGTTGCGGCGTTCGCTGAAGCGCATTGGTGTTTCATATCAGCTCTCGCGCGCCACGATCACTACCTTCAACGACACCACGCGCAATGTGTTCCAGACGCTGGCGTTCCGTTCGCAGACCATTGCCGGACAGAATGCGTTGAACGGTATCATCACCAGCGTCATTACACCGAGCTTCAGCTACTCCAGCATCGGGAACCCGTCGCGTCCGCGTGATGGCAAGGAGTTCAGTGCGGCTATCCAGGTAGCAGGCGCCGGTGGCAACGTGAAGTATTACAGCCCGGTAATGAGCTATCGCCAGTTCTTCCCGATGAAGGGGCTGCGGGTGAACCGCGAAGGCCGCAATGTGCTGGGCTACCGCATCCAGTTTGCGCATGT
>DASWOP010000135.1:0-7408 GCA_036404255.1 Acidobacteriaceae bacterium
GGAATCTGCTTCTCAACCCATGCAGTCCATCGACCATAAATCCGGGGTCCCCAACGAACACGCATTTTGTTCGCTGGGGTGGAAATCTGGGTGCCCCATCTTCGCCGCAGTATCATCGCGGCTAAGGTGGGCATTCGAGCCCCGCGCGAACCGCACCTGCCTCCTGCTCGCCGTGCTCACGTTCTCTCCCGCTCTCGCCACCGCGCAGAATCTCCCCGCCGGCACCCGCCCTCCAGATTCCGTTCGCGAAGACACTCCGCTCATACAGGCCGAAGCCGCCATCGCCGCCCGCAACTTCACCCAGGCCAAATCCCTCCTGCTCGCCATCACCGCGCAGCCCAACGCAGACGCCCGCGCCTTCTACGATCTTGGCTTTACCAACGAAGCCCTGCACGAGGAAGCAGCCGCAGAGACCTCCTACCGCTCCGCCATCACCGCCGATCCTAAACAGTTTGAATCGCACGCCGCCCTCGGCCTCCTGCTGCGCGACCCCGCCGAATCCCGCAAAGAACTCCTCGCCGCCGCTGCGCTCACGCCCGCCGCGAATGAGAATGCAGCCCGCGCCGAAGTTGCCCGCGCCCTCGCGCAGATCGACGCTTCCACCAACCCTGAAGCCGCTCGCGAAGAGATCCTCGCCGCCATCAAGCTTACCGGCGAAACCCCGCAGGATACATTGCTCACCGCGAAGATCGCCGAGCGCCTCAACGACTTCACCGACGCGGAAACCACCTACCGCCGCCTTCTCGCCGCCCAGCCCAACGATCCCGACGCCACCTTCGCCTTCGCCGGCATGCTCATCCGCGAAGACAAGCTCGCCGATGCAGAGTCTCTCCTGACCGCCGCGCTCAAAGCCCACCCCGCCGACGCTCCACTCACCGCGCAACTCGCCCGCGTCTACATGCTGCAGGGTGCAGCAGCCAAAGCCCTTCCCCTTCTCGTCACGCAGCACACCCAGCACCCAGACGATGCCGCCACCACGCGCATGTTAGCCAACGTCTACAACCGCACCGGCGACGCCACCCACGCGGACGAACTCTATCAGGCCCTGCTCGCCGCCTCGCCCGACGACATCGGCCTCCTCTCCGCACGTGGAGACGCCCTCATCCGCCAGAAGCGTTTTGCGGAAGCGCAGTCCATCCTGCAACGCGCCAACACTCTCTTCCTCTCGCGCCCCGCGGCACTCCCTGCGACGGACGATCGCGTGCAGCTCACCAGCTCCCTCGCCTTCGCCGCGTCAGAGAACGGACAACCCGCCCTCGTACTCACAGCCCTAGATCAGCGAGTCGAATACGCCGAAGAAACACCCTCCACCCTCTTCCTCCGCGCCACCGCACATGACCATCTGCATCATGTGGAGCAGGCACACAGCTTCTACACTCAGTTCATTGCTGCCGCGCAGGGCAAGTTTCCCGACGAAGAGTGGGAAGCCAAACACCGCCTCATCGCCCTCGCCCACGCAAAATAATTCATATCCCGCCACAGAATCGGGTGCCCCAGGTCTCGCTTCTGAGACCTGGGTTCTCCCCGCGAGACGATCTCTCCGCCGTCGTCATGTTGTGTGGAATATTCACGCATATCCCAACCACTCTCTTCCACCCCCCCGCATGTTAACCTTAAGAAAGCCGTGACCGCTTCCCTATTCCAGAGACTCTTCGGCGCGCCCGAGCCGCCGCCCATCGCGAAGCCCAGGATCGCGAAGCCGAAGAAGGCTCCCCGCGATGCCGCCGCGCCCAGCGTGCGCGAGATCTTCGAGCACGAGTACCGCGCTCTACGCCCGCGCGCCCCGCAGCCGCCCTTGGACATCCGCTTCAAGCGCTTCACCAGCCTGAACACCACCATTCGTCTGCGCGAAGGCCAGCTCCACGTCCGCCTCTCAGACATTCTCGAGACCGCGCCGCCCGACGTCCTCTCCGCCATCGCGCACATCCTGATCGCCAAGCTCTACCGCAAAGACATCGACGCCGCCCGCGCCAACCGCTACCGCCGCTACACCACCAGCGAGACCGTCGCGCGCCAGGCCGAACACGTCCGCCAAACGCGCGGCCGCAAGCGCATCTCCACCGCGCAAGGCAACTTCTACGATCTGGATGAGGTCTTCGAGACGCTGAACGCCCGCTTCTTCCACGGCCTGATGGGCCGCCCCACGCTTACCTGGAGCACCCAGCACGCCCGCCGCATGCTCGGCCACTACGACGCCGCCCACAACACCATCGTCGTCAGCAAAGTCTTCGACCGCGCAGATACCCCCCGCGCCGCCGTCGAATATCTTCTCTACCACGAGATGCTGCACCTCAAGCACCCGGTCAAGGTCAAAGGCGGCCGCCGCTGCGTCCACTCCCGCGAGTTCCAGGCCGAAGAAAAACTCTTTCCCGACCTCGCCGAAGCTAAGGCGTATTTGAAACAGCTTTAGCTGCCTTCGCCTGTTTTATAAATTTCAGCATGAAGAACACCCAGCCGTAGAGGAGCATGAATCCAACCCATAGCAATATCTTGCCTTGGTGCACTTGTCGAGCATTATCACCGGCGCGATGTTGAACCCAAAATGCTGCTCCACATACAACTGGAGGAATCCAGGCTATTGCAATTAGCTTGATGAACCTCCGCCGCATTTCTTGTTGCATCTCTGGTGATAGTACTTGCTCTTGTTGCTGCAATGATGGTTCACCGACGTCAGTCATTTTCTTATTCTTGGTATACCAATAGAGAATCATTAGGGCAGCGCCAATCCCTAGCATCGCCAGGTCGCTACCATATAAATTCCCATAATGGTAATGCCACGATATATAAGGGCCTGAGAGAACGACTAAGTCTGTTGCCGTAACAATGTTTACAACATAATCCACTTGAACCAGATTACCGTTTACTACTTGTGGCCCAATGTAACCGACCGCAATAGGGTCAACTATTGCTCCATCAGCTTGTTGAATACCAAAGTATGTAGTCGGCCCACTCTTACCGCCTTGAACTGTCCTTACATGAACAATTGTTCCCTCGACGGAATATCGCGGCGAGGTGTAAGTTGTGAAGATTAGCCAAGCACCACACGCAAACGACAGAATACCTATCACTAGAATTGCTATAAGCGAGGCATTGTTAGTTTTTGCCATATCCAATCGAAATCCAGTCTTGGATCAAATTCGATTTCAAACTATGTTGTCTCTACTGAGTTCACCTCAGGCTTCGCAGCAATCTCAGCCGCCGGCTTACCCTTCACCAGCAGCATAATCACCGACCCCACCACCACCGAACCCAGCGCCGCGACCTGAGCATTGCTCATGCCCCAATAGATCTTCGGGTTGATGCGAATAATCTCCACCAGAAACCGCCCAATCCCGCTGATCACCAGGTACTCTCCCGTGATCCACCCGATAGGCCGCTGTTTCTTCCCTCGCTGCCACAGATACCACGCCAGCGCGAGCGAAAAAATCAGCTCATAGATCGGCGTCGGATGCACGTGCACGCCCGGTGCCGTCGGCACCAGCCCATTCGGGAATGCAACGCCCCACGGCAGCTTCGTCACAATGCCGTAGTCGCCGTCGCCAGAGGTGAAGCACCCCAGCCGGCCCACGCCGTAGCCCACCGCAGCGGCGGGCGCAGCCAGGTCCAGCATCCGCAGCGGACGCAGTTTATTCTGCCGTCCCTGCCACAGCAGCGTGGCAATACCGGCAATCATGCCGCCAAACCACGCAAAGCCTGCCTGGAACCAGTGCAGAAACCCGGCCAGCAGATCCAGCGGCCGGTGAATCCCCGGCGCCGCGATCTGATGCAGTGCCAGCACCAGCCCCGGAACGTCCTCCAGCTCGTGCCAGGCCTTCGCGCCCAGCACCCCGGCAATAGTCACAAAAGCCACAATATTCAGTGCGTCCGCGTCAATGCGATTGCGCTGCAGGTTGAAATGGAGAGTCAGCGTAGCGCAGACAGCGGCGAGCCAGAGCATCAGCCCGAAGGTGCCCAGCGTCGCCGGGCCGATATGGATAAAAGGAATCATGCGTTTCCAAGTATAGACGTTCGGCATGGCCAAAGGCTCACCACGGATTACGCGGAGTTCACGGATGAGCCATTCGAAGCAGCATCAAATCCGTGCTATCCGCGTATCCGTGGTTCTGCCTTCGCTCTATTTCGGGCAGGATTTCCTCAGCCCCATCCGCGCTACTCTGATAGCACCATGATCGATTTCATACCAGCCAGCAAGATGGAGATTCTCTTCTCCAAAGAACAGATCGCCGAGCGCGTCCAGGCCGTCGGCCACCAGATTTCAGCCGACTACGCCGGCCAGAGCATCGTCCTCGTCGGCGTACTCAAGGGCGCCGCCATCTTCCTCGCCGATCTCGCCCGCGCCATCGAAGTCGATAACACCTTCGATTTCGTCGCCGTCTCCAGCTACGGCAAGGGCACGCGCACATCCGGTGCCGTCAAGCTCATCAAAGATCTTGACCTTCCCATCGAAGGCAAGCACGTCCTGATCGTGGAAGACATTCTCGATACCGGCCTCACCCTCGGCTACCTGCGCAAGATGATGCTCCAGCAGAAGCCGAAGTCCCTCAAGATCGTCGCCTGCCTTGACAAGCCCGCCCGCCGCATCGAGCCCATTGAGGCGGATTACGTCTGCTTCAGCATCCCCAACCACTTCGTCATCGGCTACGGCATGGACTACGCGGAAAAATACCGCAACGTCGCGGACATCCGCCTGATGCCCCCGGAGCAGGGCGGCCACTAAGCTTACCCGCCCGTCGTCCTGAGCCCTCCTACAACCCTGTCATTCTGAGCGCAGCGAAGAATCTGCTTTCTTGCGGCTGCTCATTCAGCCAGATAAATTGTATGGAGCGTCATCCTGAGCGTTTAGCGAAGGATCCCTGTAGTTGCCTTGATCGTTGTACGACCGCAGCCCCACGAAGGTCGTTGCCAATGAGCTACGACTCACCCTGCTGACCTTCCAGACACTCCCCCTGTTCTACCGGGGCCCCCTGCTGATATCTTCACTCGTAGCTGGGTAAAAGCATTTCCGCGCGCGCTATCCGGCATATCGACCGATTCATGGCCACGACATCCAAAACCCGCACCAAGCCCACCCCGCCGCTGACGCTCTCCCGCCTCAGCAGCCAACAGGCCCGCGCGCAGTTAGACCCCAACGCCACCAGCTCAGTCGACGTGAGCGATAGCCTTGAAGCTCTCAGTCAGCACGAATCTCCAGACAGTTTTGAGGGCGACTACCGCCCCGCCGACGCCTCCACCACCCCCGCGCCCAACCTCCATGCCGAGCCGCCGCAGATGGACTTCCTCCTGCGCCTGGCCGATGCCCTGAACACCACCCTCGACCTCCAGACCCTCATGCAGCGCGTCGCCGATCTCGTCCGCGCCGTCATTGACTACCGCATCTTCGCCATCCTGCTCATCAACGACCGCACCCACGACCTCCGTGTCCGCTTCCAGATCGGCCACACGGCAGAGACCGAGCGTGTCCGCGTCAAGATGGGCCGTGGCATCGTCGGCCAGGCCGCCGAGCAGCGCCGCGCCGTCCTCGTGCATGACGTCCGCACTTACGAGAACTACATTGACGCCAACCCCGGCGTCCGCTCCGAGCTCGCCGTCCCTCTCATCGTCAAAAACAAGGTCATCGGCGTCATCGATCTCGAATCCGAGCAACTCGCCTACTTCACGCTGGCGCACCAGCGCCTGCTCGAACTCGTCGCCTCGCGCATGGCCATCGCCGTTGAAAACGCGCGCCTCTACACCCGCATCGCCCGTCAGGCCCAGACGCTGACAGTGCTCAACGACATCAGCCGCGAACTTACCTCCATTCTCGACCTTGACGACCTGCTGGAGCGCATCGGCCACCTCCTCAAGCGCGTGGTGGACTACCAGATGTTCACCATCGCCCTCTGGAGCGATGCCAGCCACACCTTCGAGCACCGCTTCTCCACCCGCTACGGCGTCACCGTGCACCGCGACCTCAACATCTCGCTCGGCGACGGCCTGGTCGGCGCCGCCGCGCAGGAGAAGATGCCCGTCCTCGTGCCAGACGTCCGCAAAGACCCGCGCTACATTGTCGTCAATCCAGAGACCCGCTCCGAGCTCGCCGTGCCCCTCATCTACAAGGGCAAGGTCATCGGCGTGATGGATCTCGAACACACCCGCGCCCACTACTACAACACCGAGCACCAGACCACGCTGGTCACCCTCGCCGCGCAGGTGGCCATCTCCATTGAAAATGCCCGCCTCTACCAGCAGGTCGTCGAAGACGAAGCCCGCATGGAGCGCGATCTCGCCATGGCGCGTCAGGTACAGCTCCGCCTGCTGCCGCCCAGCGCCCCCAGCATGCCGCACGCTGAGATGTTCGCCAAGTTCATGCCCGCCCGCTCCATCGGCGGCGACCTCTACGACTTCCTCGAATACTCTGACGGCGACAAAGGCGAGCGCCTGGCCATAGCCGTGGGCGATGTCAGTGGCAAAGCAGCCCCCGCCGCGCTCTACGCCGCCCTGGTCTCCGGCATCATGCGCTCGCTGGCCCAGCAGTACCACTCGCCCGCCCCCATGCTGGTCGCGCTCAACGACGCCCTGCAGGAGCGCAAGCTCGACTCGCAATACGTCACCATGCTCTACGCCGTCTGGAACGACGGCAACCAGACCCTCCAGGTCGGCAACGCCGGCAGCACCCAACCGCTCTTCATCACCGCCGCCGGCGAAGTCAGCACCATCAACGCCACCGGCTTCCCTCTCGGCATGTTTGAGAACGTGGAGTACGAAGAGTTCACCCTCTCCACCCGCCCCGGCGACTGCATCGTCTTCATCTCAGACGGAATCACCGACGCCCTCAACCCCGCCGGCGAAAGCTTCGGCGACGAGCGCCTCAAGTCCATCCTCTCCCAGGCCGACCGCACCTCCGCCAAGTCCATCGTGCAATCCATCCTCAAAGCCGTCTCCGACTTCCAGGGCGGTACCGAACACTTCGACGATGAGACCGTAGTCGCTCTCCGCGTCCTCGGAGAATAATCCTCCCTCCGGAACTTGTCATTCTCCCTCCACCACTGTCATTCTGAGCGCAGCGAAGAATCTGCTTTCTGCTTCTGTCACCCCCAAATTTTGTCATTCCGCTGCGCAGCGGCGGAATCTGCTTCTCTACCCATACTGCCAGTCCTCTCCGCACCGTCATTCTTGTATCTGTAAGAGAGCGGCAGAAGTGTAGGAAAATGTCGCAGTGGGGGAACCTATGGACTGGTTCCCCCGCGGGCGGACGGCACCCGTTCATTCTGCGGTGGCAAGCCACCGTCGCTCAGCCCAGGGACCGCTGCCCAGATCACGCACGACCGAACAGTCGCAGGACTTTCCAGTCGCACATACAAGGCAGGTTACCGTGATGCGAACGATTTGTGGAGTGGATATTTCATCGGTCTGTCTGGCGGCGCGCATC
>DASWOP010000136.1:0-2835 GCA_036404255.1 Acidobacteriaceae bacterium
TCGGACTCACCGTGATGATGTCCCGTCGTTCCAACGATCACTCCGTCCTCAGCGGCATCACCTCTTCGCAGCCCGCGAAGAAGTAACTTCTTCCGCACCAAAAATCAAGGGCAGGCCTCAGGCCTGCCCTTTTGCATTTAAACCTGCTGGCTATTGCAGCGTCACCGTCCCATCTACGAATTCACCGCTGCAGTTACCACCAATGATCCCAAATACCCCCTTCAGCTGCTTTCCACTAAAGTCTGTCATCCATCCGGTCATCAGTACCGTTGAACCGTCATCCATAGCGAACTCAACCCCGTAGTGGTCCCCCTCAATCATGTTTGTAAAGCTGGCTATGCTTGTGCCATGAGTAAAGCACGACACGCCTTGAATTGTGATCGTGCCAGAGAGCGGAAAGGCGTTCGTAAGCGTGCTCGAGCTGCCCGGAGGTGCGCTTGCCGGTCCCTGCACCAAGTGTGTGCTGACACTTGCTGTAGACAAACTTGAGCCGTTGACCAACGGCAATGTCCCGGCAAAAGTACCACTGACCGGAGCGATTGCCTGTGCCGTAAAGCTCCCGCTCTGGTTAGCCGTGCATGTGGAGGAACTATTAGTGACGATGATGCTGTAAGTTCCGTTCCAGGTGGAGCTACCCGCTGCGGGCAAACTGCCCTTAATAGTGATTTGAGGTGAATATCCCGGCCCCACCGGCAGCACCAGGCTGGTCAGCGTAAATGTTCCATCTGCCGCCAATGTCCCGGTCAGGCCCATGGATCCACCGACAGCACCGATCAAAGGACTAGGCGCATTCGAGCATGGAACCATGAAGTTTCCCAGCGCCGCGACGTCGGTTCCATTCACAAAGATTACAGCGGATAGGAGCGGGAAGCTGTTCGTTGCCCGCTCTCCAGCCAGCGCCCAGTTTCCGGTTAGGCCGTTGTAACCGGTGGATGAAACAGGTGCAATCGGATTCCCTCCGCACGCAGTGAGTCCCGCGCAGAACACCAAAAGCGTTGCAAGCAGCAACTTTGGATTGCGTCTCATGTTGTCTACCTTTTCTTGCCAAAAATCATACACCTGTCATTTCAACGCAGCCACTGAAAACCCGTATCATCAACTCATGATCCACGAAGTTCTCAGCGTCGGCCTTCTCCAATGCAACTGCTCCATCCTGGGCGACGAAACCACCCATGAAGCCATCGTCGTCGATCCTGGCGACGAGATAGACCGCATCCTCGCCGTTCTCGCCAAACACAATCTGACCGTGAAGCAGATCATCGTCACCCACGCCCACATCGACCACATCGCGGGTGCAGCCAGGCTAAAAGCAGTCACCGGTGCCCCGGTCTTCTACAACCAGCTCGATCTCCCCTTGGTCAAAATGATGGACGTTCAGGCTGGCTGGCTCGGCGTCGTCACTCCCACCGTCGCCGAACCTGACGCCAGCGCCGAAGAAGGCCTCAAAATTGGCGTCACCGGCATCCAGGGCGTCGTCCTCCACACCCCCGGCCACACCGAAGGCAGCATCTCCCTCCACTTTCCCTCCGAGCAGCTCCTCCTCGCCGGCGATACCCTCTTTGCCGGCAGCATTGGCCGCACAGACCTCCCCGGCGGCGACTTCCGCAAGATCATAGCCTCCCTTAAAGAACGCCTCATGACCCTGCCGGACGAGACCAGAGTGATCTCCGGGCATGGGGAATCAACCACCATCGCCGCAGAACGGCATAGCAATCCATTTCTTCAAGATTTTTAGATTCAATTAGATGCAGTAATTAACATAAGGCGTGACTTTACCAGCATCACTTGAAGTAGTAACTACTTTGGTTCACACTCAGCCCTCAAAGGGCTTGCCGGTCGCCCAGCTCTCTACCAGCAGCCGCATCCCTTCGCCAAAGATCTTCTCTTTTACGATCAGGCTGATCACCAGCCTGCCACTCTGCTGCATTCCGTAGAAAGACCCCGGATGCGTCATCAGTCCCTCACGTTCAATCAGCCGTGTAGCCCACAGCAGGTCATCGGTCGTAGTCGGAGCCCGCAACACCAGGTTCCAGCCAGCCTCCCAGGCAAGGCAGCGCAGTTCGCTCCCGGCCAACGCTGCCTGGGCGCTCGCCCAGTTCCGCCGGACACGTTCCGTAATCTGCCGCTGGATTCCCTTCCGGTTCGCCAGCCAGTAAGGCACCGCCAGTTGAATTGGGGCAGACATCGACAGGAACGTATCCGCGATAATTTCCAGCCGCCGCAGAGCCTCTTTCCGGGCCTGCTCCGGCCCCTTCACCGCCACCCACGCCGCCTTCATCTGGGGCAACCCGGCGATCTTGCTCATCCCGCTTAGCACAAAGGTCAGCGCCTCCTGCTCCCCAGCGACGAAAGTTACCGCATTCATCCGGGCCTGCTCCGTCTCCGCAATACGGTAGTCCAGAAAGACCTCATCCACGATCAGCGCCAGCCCGCGCTGCGCACACAGGCCCTGCAGCGCCTTCCGCTCCGTCACACTCACATACTGCCCTGTGGGATTATTGGGATGCACCAGCAACACGGCCCTCGTTTTCGGCGTGATGGCCTCTTCCAGCGCATGCAGATCGATCGACCAGCCGTGATCGTAGAACAGCGGATACGGCTTCAGATGGACATCATCCACATCCGCCAGAAAATCAAACAGGGGATAGCTCGGCTGTGCCGCCAGCACCTCATCCCCCGGATCGCACAGCAGACGGAACAGAAAGCTGTACGCCTCGCTTGTGCTGGTGGTCATTACCAGTTCCTCGGCATCTACCGGCGCACCATGGTCGGCATAGTAAGCCGCCACTGCCTGCCGCGCACATCCCATGCCGCGCGGATCAGGATCGTACGTCA
>DASWOP010000137.1:0-12892 GCA_036404255.1 Acidobacteriaceae bacterium
GGACTCGCCATCAGCCCTGACGGCAAGCTGCTCGCCTACACCACAGACGATACCGGCTTCCGCCAGTACACCCTGCACATCCGCGACATCAGCGGCAGCGGCCATCTTCGCGGCGTCCCTGAAAACTCCGTCCTGCCCGAAATCGCCGGGGTCGCCGTCCGCGTTGGCTCCATCGCCTGGGCAGCAGATTCGCGCACCCTCTTCTACACCGTGGAAGACGAAGCCACCAAGCGCCACAACCAGCTCTTCCGCTACTCCGCCGCTCTCGCCGGAGAGCCCGGCAGCGGACACACCCTCGTCTTTGAAGAACCCGACGAGCGCTACAACATCGGCGTTGGCCGCACCCGCGACGGCGAGTACATCGTGCTCGAATCCGCCAGCCACATCACCTCCGAATGCAAGGTTCTGCCCACGAGCAATCCCACCGGCGACTTCCGCCTGATTGCGCCGCGCATCGAAGATCAGGAGTACTCCCTCGATCACCGCGACGGCCACTTCTACATCCGCACCAACGACACCGGCCGCAACTTCCGTCTCGTCACCGCGCCAGCCGCAACGCCGGGCCGCGAGCACTGGCAGGAAGTGCTGCCCCACCGCGACGATGTCTCCCTCGAAGACTTTGATGTCTTCGCTAACTTCCTCGCCGTCAACGAGACACACGAAGGCCTGCCCCACCTGCGCATCTTTCCCTTCGCAGACAATCAACTCGCCACCGGCAAAGCTCAGGACATCCACTTTCCCGAACCAACTTACTCCGCCTCCGGTTACATCAACCGCGAGTTCCACACCGGAAAATTCCGCTACTCTTACCAGTCCCTCGTCACGCCCGCTTCGGTCTATGAATACGACGTAGCCAGCGGCGACTCCACCCTGCTCAAGCAGCAGGAAGTCCCCGGTGGATTCGACCGCACCCTCTACGAATCCGCCCGCATATTTGCCACGGCGGCAGACGGCGTCCGCATCCCCGTCTCCATCGTCTATCGCCGCGACCTCTTCCAGCCGAGCCAGAATCCTCTCTACCAATACGGCTATGGCTCCTACGGATACGCTCTTCCCGTCGGCTTCAATCCCAACCGGCTCTCGCTGCTGGATCGCGGCCTCGTCCTTGCCTACGCCCACATCCGCGGCGGCGGCGACCTCGGCGACCCCTGGCATGATGCAGGCAAGATGATGACCAAGCGCACCACCTTCACCGACTTCATCGCCGTCACCGAGCACCTGCTCGCGCAAGGCTACGGCCAGGCTGGCCGCGTCGCCATCGAAGGCGGCTCCGCTGGCGGTCTGCTCATGGGCGCAGTCGTAAACCTTCGCCCCGACCTCTACAGCGTCGTACTCTCGCACGTACCCTTCGTGGACGTGATGAACACCATGCTCGACGCATCGCTTCCGCTCACCGTCCCCGAGTACGAGGAGTGGGGCAATCCCAACGAGCAGCCCGCCTTCGAATACATGCTGAGCTACTCGCCCTACGACAATCTGAAACCCGCCGCCTATCCCGCCATGCTGGTGAAGACCAGCCTGAACGATTCGCAGGTCATGTATTGGGAACCAGCCAAGTACGTCGCCAAACTGCGCACATTGAAGCAGGATGACACGCCCCTGCTCCTCCACATCAACATGGACGCCGGCCACGGCGGCGCATCCGGCCGCTACGACTACCTCAAGGAGATCGCCCTGGACTACGCCTTCCTGCTCACCCAGCTCGGCGTGGAGAAGGTTTAGAGCAAATTTTCTATTAGTGTAAGGGCATCACTGATCTATATATTGTTTGTCATTCCGAAGCGCAGCGCGCGGAATCTGCTTCTTAAGTGCCACCACACCCTATTCCATCAACGGCACGAATGCTCTACAGAACGCGCACAACATCCGTCTTCGCAAAATCATTGCCCTTGAAGAGCAGCGGTTCGCCAGTCTGCTTGGAGAGCGCATACGAAAAGCAGTCGCCGTAGTTCAGCCCCGCAGGATGCCTGCCTTTGCCGAAGAAACGTGCCGCATCAATGGCGATGCGGGCCTGCTCTTCGTCCACGGGGACGATTTGAATGCCTGCCCGATCAACGAACCGCTCAAATTCCTCGAATGCTGTCTCGGATCGGTTGATGAGATTGATGCCAATCTCCAGCAATGTGGCAGCGGAGACGAGGCAGTGTTCATCCGCCGTGATGCTGTCAATAAACTTTCTGGCTTCTGGCTCTACATAAACGATAGCGAGCAGCGCAGACGAATCGATCACCATCAGCGCGGCAACCCGATCTCATCGTAGCCAATGATCTCATCGGGCGTCCGATTGTCTTTAGGCGGATACGCCGCGATACGTTTCGCAATTCGCATCAGTTCTTCTGCCAATTGGGGGTTCGGTTTTCTGGACCGCCGCTTCAGCTTTAGTTCCCGCACCGCGATGCCAATCGTCTGCGTGATGGTCTCGCCCGTCTCAGCCGCCAGGTCCCGTATGTCCCGCTCGACCTCCGGATTGTTGATATGAAGCGCCATAGAGACAATGTACATCAGATGTACATTCCATGTACATCCCCTACTTCGCAGCCTCTTCTTCTTCCACCGTATCGCCTTCGCCCGGTGCCAGGAACAAATTCTGTTCCAGCCCCTGCTGGCGCGTATACAGGTCAAAGTACCGGCCCTGCGCTGCGTAGAGTTGCTCATGCGTTCCCCGCTCCAGTATCCGGCCCTCTTCGATCACGAGGATCTGGTCCGCCCGCCGAATCGTCGACAGCCTGTGCGCGATCACGAACGTCGTCCGCCCCTGCATCAGGAAGTGCAGCCCCTGCTGAATCAGCGCCTCCGACTCTGAATCCAGCGAACTCGTCGCCTCGTCCAGAATCAAAATCCGCGGGTCCGCCAGAATCGCCCGTGCGATCGACAGCCTCTGCCGCTGGCCGCCCGATAGCTTCACCCCGCGCTCGCCCACAACAGTTTCGTACTTCTCCGGAAACCGCTCCGCAAACTCATCCACCCGCGCAATGTGGCATGCATTCATCAACTGCTCATCCGTTGCCTGCGGACGCGAGAACAAAATGTTTTCGCGAATGCTGCCGTCGAACAGGAACGTCTCCTGCAACACCACGCCAAGCTGCATCCGGTAGCTGCTCAGCCGGATCGTCGCCAGGTCAACGCCATCGATCAGGATCTTGCCCGACCCCGCCGTATGAAAGCCGCAGATCAGGCTGATGATAGTCGACTTGCCCGAGCCCGACGAACCCACCAGCGCCGTCACCGTGCCCGGCTTGCTCTCAAAGCTGATGCCGTGCAGCACCGGCTTGCCCTCTTCATACGCAAAGCCCACATTGTCGAATGCCACGTCGCCCTGAATCGGGTCCACCACATGCACGCGCTGCGGTTCGCTGTCCTCTTCGCGTTCCGATAGAATCTCGGTCGTGCGATCCAGCCCGGCAAACGCCTCCGTCAACTGCGTGCCGATAGAAACCAGCTGCGCGATTGGCGCCACCAGGAACGCAAGCAGAGTGGTAAAGGTGAAGTAAGCGCCGATGGACAAGCGCCCCGCCAGATGCTCGTGCGCGCCCAGGTACATCAGCAGACCACCCACCAGCCCCAGCACCACGGTCGATGAAAGCGTCATTACAGACTGCGCCGTCAGCGAGCGAAACACGTTATCCAGCAGCCGCGTCACACCCCCCGCGAACACCTTCGCCTCGCTCTCCTCCGCGTGATACCCCTTCACCACGCGCACGCCGCCCAGCGACTCCGTCAGCCGCCCCGTCACCTCAGCGTTCAACTTCGCCCGCTCCCGGAAAATCGGTCGAATCGTATTGAATGCGCGCTGCAGAATCAATCCAAATACCAGCAGAATCCCCAGCGTCAGCAGCGTCATGCGAACGTTGACGCTGATCAGGAAGCAGAACGCCACCACCGCCGACAGTATCCCGCCCACAAATCCGATCAGCCCCGTGCCCACCAGGTTGCGCACGCCTTCCACATCCGTCATGATGCGCGCCACCAGCGTGCCCGTGCGGTTTTCGTCATAGAATGAAACCGGCAACCGGCCGATGTGCGCCTGCACCTTCATACGCAGCTCAGAGATCAGCCGCTGACCACCCTTTGAAAGCATCTGCGACAGCGCATACGAACTGATGCCCTGGATGATCGTGGCCGTGACCACCATCCCGATGATCCCCGGCAGCAGACTCATCTGCCCGCCCGATATCACCTTGTCAATCAAAGGGCGCAACGACATCGGCAGCACAAAACCAGCCAGCGTGTTGATCACCATCAGCACCAGGCTAACGCTCAGCAGCACGCGCCGCGGCTTGATCAGCGCCCACACCTCAGGCAACACCTTCTTCAGTGGCGGCTTCGGTTTTTTCGTAGCATCAACAGCGCCGCGCCCGCGAGCACGCGTATGCCCTTCGGCACGCAAATTCCCCGGACTAAGGCTACCTATTGCTGGCATAACTAATTGGACTCCATCGCAACGAGCAGCGACTCATTTACTACGAATTGCGTTCAGCTCAGGCCGCCCGCGCCCTGCGGACCGCGATAAAACTCCGCACGCACAGTAGCACCAGCATCAGGCAGATAATGGCCATCAGCAACTCTTCGCGAACCACCATGTTCAGCACAATGGCATGCGCTTTCACCCATGCCATCACTACCCGAACTGCCGGAAAGATGAACCCGAGCAGCGCCACCGTGACCGCAATGTGCATCACCAGCATGCGCCGTTTTTCATTGTCGCTCTTCGCCAGCATGCCCAGCACCAGCAGCACAATCCCAAACCAAAACGGAATCATCGAGGTCCAATGCGTGTGCCCGGTAAGGAAGAAGAAGATCAGCCCAACAACCATGAGCAGTACCGAAAAGCGAATCGTAACGTTTGCCATAAATTCTCCAGTACCGGCTACCGCAGCCGGACAATTTGTGCAGGAACCTCAAGCATAGCAGCGCCACGCACCAACTACGCCAGAGCCAGCCTACATCCCAAACCTAAGCGCTGAAACCGGGCAGGAAAGTGGGTGTCCCGGGTCTCGCTTTTGAGGCCCGGGTTTCTCCCACCACGAATCTGGGTGCCCCATACATCGCGCCACTTTGCGATGAGTGGAACATTCGCGCGAAGCGCCAACGCGCCCGCCCATCTCCCCATCACCACTCATCTCCATCGAGTCATTCTGAGCGAAGCCGAAGAATCCAGACGAACCCCAACGCCACCCATACATCCCCCAGCTTCCGCCGCACGAACGCTCGTGGCTTCCAGACGTGGAGCACCGTGCAGTCCGTCATCTTCGCCGTCTTGGGTCCGTGAAACCGGCATAAGTTCACACGGACGACCCAGGTTTCTCCCACCACAAATCTGGGTGCCCCATTCATCGCGTTTCTGCGATGCGTGGGATATTCCTGCGAAGCGCGAACGCCCCTGCCCATCTCCCTCCACTCCGATAAATATAAAACTTGTCATCCTGAGCGCAGCCACTCGCAGCCTAATCGCGAGTGGCGCAGTCGAAGGACCTGCTTCTCTACCCACACCGTCCGCGCCACAAGCCAAAGGCAGGTGCTACCCAGCCACAAGGAAAACATGCCTTCGGATTAAGCCCCCGGCTTCAGCCGGGGGAAGTGGGGGTTTCAGCCCCACAGAAAAAAGCCGCGCCGTCAGGCGCTTACCTCTCTGCCGAAGGCACGAGCGCAGCCGCCGGGTGCCCCATTCATCGCGTTTTGTGCGATGAGTGGGATATTCGCGCAACGCGCGAACGCTCCTGCCCAACTCTCCATCGACAACAAATTCAACTCCATGCCCACTCAACCCCGCCAACTAGCCACAGGGGAAACATGCCTTCGGATTAAGCCCCCGGCTTCAGCCGGGGGAAGTGGGGCTTCAGCCCCACAAAAAAAGCCGCGCCATCAGGCGCCTTCCTCTCTGCCGAAGGCCCGAGCGCAGCCGCAGGCGAAGCGAGCCCCCACCACGGATCCCTACTTCGCCGCCTCATTCTTCACGGCCTTCAGCATCTCCTGCGGCTGCCAGTCCTTCATCGGATACCAGCCCACCACCTTACCGTCCTTGCCCGCCAGCATCGTCGAAAGCGAATGGTTCAGCGTGCCCTTTTCGCCCGGCGTCACACCCACATCAAAAAACTGAGTGATGCGCGGCAGATCATCCTTCGTCGGCGCGGCAAAGTCCCAATGCTCGAACTTCTCGTTCGTGTACTTGCCCGTGTAAGCGCCGCCATAGCTCCGCAGCACCGCCGGAGTATCGTACGCCGGATCAAAGCTGATGCTGAGCAGATGCGTCTTCGCATACAGCTTCGGATCAGCCGCCAGCGCATGATCGATCTGCGCAAAATTCTCGCTCATCTTCGGGCAAAAATCCGCCAGCGGGCAGCGCGTGTAGATGAACGTCAGCAGCAGCGCCTTACCCCGAAACTGTGACAGGTGGATCGCCTTCCCGCTCTGGTTCGTCAGCTTGAAATCCGGCAACTCCTCGCCCACCTGCGGCACGTGATACTGCACCGCCGGCTTGTAGTCCGGCTTCGATTGCGCCACAATCACGATCTGATCCAGCTTCGCATCGTGAAAGCCGCCCTCGTCCTTCGTCGTGCGGATCACGCCCGTAATCCGGTCGCCCGGATGCAACTCGCCGATCACCTCTGGCTGCGCCAGTTTGTAAGGCATCGCCATGGCTTCCATAAATCCCGGTATAGCCTCCGCGTCCACCGTCACTTCGCCCGCTGCAGCGTCCGTAGAAACAACGGAGCCTTTCAACGGAAAAGTCACAGCATTCCCCTGTGTTTGCTGGGCAGGAGCAGCCGCACGGCGGCACCCTGACACGCCCAACGCGAGCGCCAGCCCCATCACAGCACAACCTTGCATAAAGATCTTCATGTGTTTAATTCTACGCGTTCCGCAAGAGGATAACGCCACGCGAAAAGCCTCTCCTAGTGCCCCTTTTCGCAAACAAGCCCTTGACAGAAATTTGCCCCAATCCAGTGAGGTGCGACTTGGGATTAAGCCCCCGGCTTCAGCCCACACGGAAAGCTGCTCCCGTTACGAAAGCGGGCTTTAGCCCCGGAAATCTTTACCTTCAACCGTCACACCACCCCTGTGGGACACTATCAACGTGCCTCCCACACCCGCCGCCGCCCGAACCACCCCGCCCCTGTGGGCCCTGCACCTCCTTTTCCTGATGACTGGCACCGGCACCACCATGCTCGGCCCGATCCTGCCAGTCCTCATGCGGACATGGCAGTTGCACGACTCACAAGCCGGAGCTCTGCTCGCCGCCCAGTTCCTCGGTGCGTTCATGGGAGGCGCCAGCGTTGGCAGCAACGTCCGCCGTTCCCTGCTCACCGCCTCAGCCGCAGCAGCAGCCGGGCTTGGTGTATTTGCTCTCGCCTCATCCCACAGCGGAGGCATGCCCCTCTCCATGGCCGCCCTTCTGCTTGCGGGCTTCGGCATCGGCCACATGATCGCCTCAAACAACATCATCGGCAGCCACTTCCCCGCCGAACGCCGCGCCCGCACGCTGACGCTGCTCAATCTCTCCTGGAGCCTCGGCGCCATCCTCTCGCCCATTCTGGCCGCGTGGCTGCTGCCGCACCTGCCGCTGCACCTTCTGCTCGGCGTCTTCGCCGCGCTCTTTGCCTGTGCCGGTTGCGCCGTCTATGTGCGCCTCCCCGCCCCACCAGATGCAATCGCCTCCAGCGAAGAAGCCGGTGCCACCCGCAACGTCGTCCTCTTCTTTGGCACCATGATGCTCCTCTACGGCGGCGTTGAAACCTGCATGAATGGCTGGCTCACCACCTACATCCTGCGCTACGGCGACCACACCCTGAGCGGCAGCCAGCTCAGCACCTCCCTCTTTTGGATCGCCCTCATCGCTGGCCGTCTCTTCACCGCCGCCCTGCTCAACTGGATACGCGAACGCGGCCTGCTGCGTCTCGCACTGGGTGCTACCACCCTCTGCATCGCCGCTCTCGTCCGCGCCCACACTTCCATTTCGCTCATGGCCTGCGCCGTCCTGCTCGGACTCTCCATGGCCGCCTGCTTCCCCGTCTGCTTCTCCATCATGGCGGGCTATCGCCCACGCGCCCGACAGGCTGGCGCTGTCATCGCCGTCTCCGGCATCGGAGCCGCACTCTTCCCCTGGCTCTCCGGCCTCGTCTCGACCCGGACAGGCTCGCTCCACACCGGCCTCGTCGTCCCCCTGCTTGCAGTGGCAGCCATGTTCATCATGAGCCTCCTTCTCCCTCGCGCCGACCAGCCCCCAACGCCGTCATCCTGAGCGCGTCTTTGCGCGAAGGATCCCTGTAGTTCGCCTCCCAGCCACCCAGAGTGTCGTAAGCGGGCGAGCCAAACCTCTTTGTTTGTCATTCCGAAGCGTAGCGCGCGGAATCTGTTTTTAGTCTCTGCTCTTGCCTTTGTTTGTCATTCCGAAGCGAAGCGCGCGGAATCTGCTTTTAGCCGCTGCCACCAACCATCCCCCGCCGTAAATCGTCTGATCCTCAGCGGCCCGCCTCCCGACACACGATTTCCAGACACTCCCGGCGTATAACGGGAAGGATGCCTCTCCCGCCTCTGCATACCGCCGTCTTCGCCGCGTTGGATCGTGGCGCGCTCGTGCTAACGGCAAACCAGCGTGCGGCGCGGACGCTGCACGGTGCCTACGCCCAGCGCATGCGGGCAGAAGGTAAGCCCCTCTGGCAGCCCCCCACCATCGCTGCGTGGGAAAGCTGGACCAGCGAGCAGTGGCAGCAACTCGTACTCCGCGGCGCAGAGACGCGGATGCTGCTCACCCCGCGTCAGGAGCGCCTACTCTGGTCGCGCATTCTCACCAAAGACGCCGAGTCCCGCACCCTCCGCTCCCCGCAATCGCTGGCCCAGCTTGCGTCCGATGCCTGGAGCCTGCTGGCCCGTTTTGGCGGCCTGCGTGGCGGTCTGGGCCCCATCCGCGCCCAGTTTGAAGCTGCCTCCACAGATACCCGCACCTTCCTCCAGTGGGCGCAGCACTTTGAACGCCTCTGCGCCAAAGACCAATTCCTCTCCGCCGCTCAGCTTGACGACGCTCTCCGCTCCCACGTGGAAGCAGGAACACTCCCTCCCCCCGCCACGCAGATCGTTCTCGTCGGCTTTGACCGCATCACCCCGTCGCAGACCGCCCTCTGCGAATCCCTAATCGCCGCCGGTGTGGACGTAACCCACTTAGAGATCGAGTCCCAGTCCGCGCACATTGTTGTAGTCGAAGCCTCCGACTCAGACGCCGAGATGCACGCTGCAGCCCGTGCTCTGCGGCAGAAGCTGGAAACAGATCCCGAAGCCTGTCTTGCCGTCATCCTGCCTGACCTCGCCTCCGTCCGCAGCCGTCTGGAACGCATCTTCCTCAGTGAGCTTGCCCCCGAACTTCAGCGCGCCGGCGCCACAGGCCGCCCCCCCTTCGAGTTTTCCCTCGGCACCACGCTGGACCGTATCGCCATGACCCGCACCGCCCTCAGCCTCCTGCGCTGGACGCTGACGCCCCTGCCGCTCGAAGAAGTCAGCACCCTTCTGCTCTCCCCCTACCTCGCCGGCGCAGAGACCGAGCGCTATGCACGCGCTACGTGGGATGCACAGCGCCTTCGCGGCGCCACCCTTCTGCAGCCGGAGATTTCGCTGACCTGGTTGCTCGGCAAATTACAACTTCCGCCCTTGCTCCGCGCCCATCTCACCTCGCTGCAAAATCTCGCCGTGGAAAAGACCTCGCCCACTCCACGCCGCACCGTGAAAAAGCCCTCGCTCGCCACCCACGGCACATGGATGGATCACGCCGCCGCACTACTCGCCGCAGCCGGTTGGCCTCACGGCAACAGCCCCACTGATCGCCCTCTGGATTCCACCGAATTCCAGCTTCAGCAGCGCTGGCAGGAGCTGCTGGACGAGATCGCCACCCTCGACTTTTCCGGCGACCGCATCGACTTCGCCGCCGCCCTCGCCGCCATCTCCAGCGCCGCCTCCGAAACCCTCTTCGCCCCCCAATCGCACGACGCGCCCGTACAGATCATGGGCGCATTGGAATCCGCCGGTTCCGCCTTCGACAGCGTGTGGTTCCTGAACGCAACCGACATGCAGTGGCCCGCCACCGCCTCCACCCACCCCTTCATTCCGTGGACCGTACAGCGCGACCTCGCCATGCCCGGCACCGACGCAGCACGAACCCTCGATGATGGCATCGCCATCACCCAGCGCATCTCCTCCTCCGCTCCGGAAGCCGTCTTCAGCTTCGCCCGCCGTGGCAACGAAGGCGACCAGCGCCCCTCTACCTGCCTGCAATCGTTGCAAATCGCCGACCGGCAGCAGCACTCCAACGCCATCACCGCAGCCGAGCCCCTGCTGGCGCTCGAAGACGCACCAGACGACACCAATCTGCCCGCACTGCCCGACCAAACCATCCGCGGCGGCGCCACAATCCTGAAGCGTCAGGCCCAATGCCCCTTCCGCGCCTATGCAGAGCGCCGCCTCGCTTCCACTGCACTCGAAGGCACTGAAGCCGGACTAAACGCAGCCGACCGCGGCAACCTGATACACAAGGCTCTGGCGGATTTCTGGAACAGCGTTGAAACTCAGAGTGCCCTGCGCCAGATGACCGCCGATGAACGCATGCAGCGACTTCGCTCTGCAGTCGAATTGGCTGTACCGATCACCACACAAACCGGCTGGGATCGCCGCTATCTTGAACTCCAGCGTGACTGGCTGATGCAACTCCTGCCCCAATGGCTCGAAGAAGAGCTGCTGCGTCCCCCCTTCCAGGTCATAGCAACCGAGCGAGCCCTCACGGATCAGCGCATTGGCCCCCTGCGCATCGATGTCCGTGTAGATCGCATCGACGCTGCGCTGCCCGATGGCCGCGAAATTCCGCATAACGAACGCCTCAGCGCGCCGCTGCAGATCATCCTCGACTACAAGACCGGAAACATCCCCAGCAAGCCGTGGGACGGCGACCGCCCCGACGAGCCGCAGCTCCCCCTCTACGCCGCCCTGGCCGACGAAGAGACCCTCCACGGCCTCGCCTTCGCCCGCATCCGTCCCGGCGACATGTGCATCCAGGGCACAGCCTCCGCCCCGAATCTGCTGAAGCAAACCCGTCTCCGTCAGGACGGCACACCCTACGCCAACAGCGAGGTCGATGACGTCGGCTATCTCGTCTCCGAGTGGCGCAAGGTGCTCACGCGCCTTGCAGAAGACTTCGCGCGCGGAGAATCTGCCGTCGATCCGAAGCAGTATCCCCAGACCTGCAAAGACTGCGCGCAAATGCCTCTCTGCCGCATCAAGGAATCACCTCCCGGCGCGGAAGAAGACCCCAGCGAGGAGACGCCCGATGCCTGAAGACCTCCTGCTCTCTGACGCAGCCGCTCGCGCACGCGCACTGGACACTCGCTGCTCGTTCATCGTGGAAGCGCCCGCTGGTTCCGGCAAGACCGGCCTGCTCATCCAGCGATTCCTGCGCCTGCTCGCCGAAGGCGACGTGCAGCTTCCAGAAGAAGTTCTCGCCATCACCTTCACCCGCAAAGCCACGGCGGAGATGCAGCAGCGCATCCTGAAGAACCTGCAGCAGGCCGCCGCCATCGCTGACACCGCGACGCTAAGCCCCTTCGACCAGACGACCCGCGCGCTGGCGCAGAAGGTGCTCGCGCGCAATGCGGAGCTTGGCTGGAATCTACTGCAGCAGCCGCAGCGGCTCAATATCCGCACCATCGATTCGCTCTGTAGCGAGATCGCCTCCCATCTGCCAATTCTCTCCGGCCTCGGCGGCCGCCTGCAGCCTATTGACGATGCCCGCCCGCTCTACATTGAAGCCGCGCGCCGCACCCTCGAAGAGTTGGACTCCAGTGATGCCACCATTGCCAATGCCTTGCGCCTGATTCTTCTCCACCGCGATGGCCGTCTCGATGAGTGCCAGTCCCTGCTGGCCGAGATGCTTGCCCGCCGCGACCAGTGGGCTCGCCTCATCCCGCTTGGCCGTGAACTCGATGCCGCGTTCCTCGACACCACCGTGCGCCCGCGACTCGAAAGCGCTCTGCGCGAAATCATCGCCGCGGCACTGCAATACGCCTTCACCCTCCTCGGGCCAGACGACCTGCGCGAGCTCTCCGAACTAGCCCACCTCGCCGCACTGGAACTCGCGCGCACCGGCGCAGACCATCCCTTCGTCACCTGTATGGAGAGTCCGCTCTCGCCCCAGACAGGTGCCGAGTGTCTCGAACACTGGTGCGCCCTCAGCTGCCTCGTCATCACCAAATCAGGCGACTGGCGCAAGAGCATCGACAAACGAATCGGCTTCCCCACCACGTCGAAGGATAAGCCCCGCCTGCTTCATCTGCTCGAACGCATGCGCGCCAACGAACCGCTCCGCGATGCTCTCTGCGCCCTTGAGAAGCTTCCGCCCGCTCACTACACAGACCGCGAATGGGAGGTATCGAAGGCGCTCTTCCACTTCCTGCATCGCGGCATGGCCGAACTGCAGATGGTCTTCGCCGAACGCCGCCAGTGCGACTTCACCGAACTCAGCATCGCGTCCGTCGCAGCGTTGGCAGGCGGAGATGCCAGCCTCGCTGCAGCCATGGGCATGCGCTTCCGGCACTTGCTCGTCGATGAGATGCAGGACACCTCCATCTCTCAATACACCCTGCTGCGCCGCATCACGCAGGGTTGGGACGGCGCCAGCCAGACCGTCTTCCTCGTCGGCGACCCGCGCCAGTCCATCTATCTATTTCGCCAGGCTCGTGTCGAACAATTCACCCGCGCCATCTCCGAACATTCGCTCGGCGACGTGCCTCTTGAGCACCTGCAACTCACCGCGAACTTCCGCTCGCACCATGCTCTGGTCGCCGCATTCAACACCCACTTCGAACGGATCCGCCCACACCAGATCAATGCGCAGGATTCCACACTCTACACCGCCGCA
>DASWOP010000138.1:0-2886 GCA_036404255.1 Acidobacteriaceae bacterium
GTGTGGCAAGCCTGTCCGTGAGCCAAGAGTGATTCTTTCGTGAGCCCATCACCGCGCAGCACCAGACACCGCGCTTTCTTCGCATCGCTGCGGGGCAAATTCTCGCCTGCCGACGCGTGGGAGGTAATAGTCCTGGTGGTGCTCACCGCCTTCTTCCTGCTCTACGGTCTGGTGCCTCTGTTTGGAGGCGCGCAGCTTGGGCTGGTCGGCGCAGATGAGCCGCGTTATGCGCAGATCGCGCGCGAGATGCTGGCCACGCACAATCGCGGATGCGATGCTCTGCATGCCGAGATTGTGCCGCGCAACCTGACGCCCACGGCGATCAACGCCAGCTATCACTGCCTGCTGGCTGGCACCGTAACCCCGATCCTGTATGGCCAGCCGTGGCTGGAAAAGCCTGCGCTCTACTACTGGCGTGCAATGGGATTCTTCCGCGAGTTTGGCGTGGCAGACTGGTCCGCGCGCCTGCCTTCGGCCACCGGCGCCGGGTTCCTGATTATCCTGATCTTTCTGCACATGAAGCGCTTCCGGCCCGGCGGCCATCTGGATGCCGCGCTGATTACGGCGTCATGCGCTGGGATTATCGGCTTCTCGCGCGGTGCATCGACGGATATGCAGCTCGCCGCGCCCTTCTGCATCGGGATGCTGGGGTGGTATGCCTGGTATGAGACGGGCAAGAAATTCTGGCTCTTTGACCTGTACTTCTTTGTGGGCGCAGCAACGCTGGCCAAGGGGCCGGTGGCGCCATTCATGGCCGGGGTCATCATCTTCCTCTTCATCGCGCTGCGGCGTGAGTGGTCGCTGCTGCGGCGGACGGTGTGGCTGCCGGGCATTGCGCTGTACTTCGCCATGGTGCTGCCGTGGTACATCGCGGTGCAGCGCAAGAACCCCACCTTTGTGCGTGAGTTCTTCCTGGAGCACAACCTGGAACGCTTCGGCACCAACCGCTACCTGCATCATCAGCCGCGGTACTACTACCTTGTGGTGCTGGTGCTGGCGCTGATGCCGTGGACGGTCTTTGCGGTCCGCGCACTGGTTGATGCGCTGCAGATCTCGATTGCGGAGTGGAAGGTTCGTTCGCGTCCGCAACGCTACCTCGGCTACCAGCGGGCGGGCGATGCGTTCCCTGAGTTCCTGGTGCTGTGGGCGATCTTCCCCATCGTATTTTTCTCTTTCTCGGGGTCGAAGCTGCCGGGGTACATCCTGCCTTCGCTGCCGCCGATCACCATTCTGACGGGCGATTATCTGTACCGCATCCGCGAACGGGGCATGCCGCGCTGGCTGCTCTGGACACACGCCTGCACCGCTGGCTTTATCACCTTCGTGATCCTGCTCTGCCCCACCTACATGGTGGTGGAGCGCATCTGGCTGCCCACGCGGGCGGTGCTGCTGGCCGCGATTGCCGCCGGCATCTTCGTGGTGGGCTTTCTGCTCATCGTGGCCAAGTACGGGCAGAGCAAGGTGCGGATGGCAACCTGCGTCGGCGTTGCCATCTCCGTCCTTTTCCTGATGAGCAATCTGCACTTCAATGTGCTTGGCCACCGGTTCGCCCTGCAGAATGGACCGCTGCTGGATCAGAACTATTCGGCGCGGCCACTGGCCCGGCTGATCAAGCAGGCAGCGCCGGATGTGCGTACCGTGGCCGTCTATAACGTGCGGCGCGACATGGAGTACGGCATGGCTTTCTACCGCAATCAGCCGCTGGTGAACTACCAACTGGACGGCATTCCAGCGGCAGAGCATATCGTGGTCGTACGCCGTACGGAGACGGCAGATCTTGACCAGTTACTCGCGGGACGCAGCTACAAACAGCTCTTTGTGTATCCCTGGCAGGGGCTGGTGGTGTACCGGGTCGCGGCAGCACGGTAAGACAGTTTTCAGGTTTCAGGTTTTTAGCAAATGCTAATCTTCGACGGTATTCAGAACATGGCAGCAACCAATAACTGTCCACGAAAGACTGACAACTAAAAACTAACAACTGAACCAGAGATTTCCAATCCTACCTCGCTTCCCGTACACTCCGCGGTGAGCAGTTTACAGGTCCATGAAGGTTCCCTCCCAACTCGAAGTGCTGGATCTCCGCCACTTTTCTGCGCGGCAACTGCGCAGTCTGCTGGAGGAAGAGAGCCGCGTATGGAGCGCGCGCCTGCGCTGGGACTATCGCAGTTCCGCCGATCTGTTGCTGCAGTACCTGGATTCGCGGGTGCTGCCGGGCTTTGTGGCGCTGGATCGCGGGCGCATCTGCGGCTACGTCTTCTGCGTCTACGAAGGCGCCAAGGCCGTGGTGGGCGATGTGTACGCGTCCACGGCAACCTCCGTCTCGCAGAGTGCGGTGGAGGTGGAGCGCATTCTGCTAACCCACGTGCTGGAGCTGCTGCAGAACTCGCCCAACGTGGAGCGCATTGAATCGCAACTGCTGCTGCACCCCGCCGGGGAGATCAGCGGGCCATTTTTGAAGGCGGGATTCGCCGTGCACGAGCGGCTCTTTATGGAATGCGATCTGGCGGACGGGCGGTTTCTGCCGGAAGCGGAGGCCTCTCGCACACTGCCCGAGGGGCTGAACCTGGCTGCATGGTCCAGCGCTCATTTTCAGCAGGCCGGCGGTCTGGTCCACCGTGCATACGATGGGCACCTCGATGGCGAGATCAACGACCAGTACTGTTCGCTGGATGGCGCGCTGCGCTTTCTGCACAACATCGTCCGCTTCCCCGGCTGCGGAGTCTTTGATGTGGACGCTTCGTCCGTAGTGCTCCGCGAAGGCACGGACGAGATGGCCGCCATGCTGCTCTGTTCCCGCGTACGCGACGAGGTGGCGCACATCACCCAGCTCTGCGTGTTGCCGGAGCATCGCGGGCAGGGGTTGGGGCGCATGCTGCTGATGCACTG